>DATEAK010000175.1:0-6931 GCA_035288405.1 bacterium
GCGACTGGCCAGCAGGGAAGCCTGAACGGCACCGCTCGTCAAGGCGGCATAGCGCGCATCGGGCGTTCCCACTACGATGAAGGTGGTGTCTTTCTCCGGATTGAGCCCGCCGGACTGCAGGATCTCACGGGTCAGAACCTCGGTGAGTCCTCCGAAGCCGCTGGTGGCGATCTTCTTTCCTTTCAACTCCTGGATGGACTTGATCTGCGGGTTGGCGATGAGCTTGTGCGGAAGCGAGGTTGAGGTCTGAAGGATGATCTTCCCCCTGGGACTGTGCATGAAAGCCTGGAAGATGTTCGGAGCCAGGGAAAAATCCACGCTTCCGGCCAGCAGGGCACGCTCGCAAATCGCACCGCTCATCAAGATAAGATCAACGGAAAGCCCTTCCTTTTCGAAGTACCCCAGCTTGCGGGCAAGTTCCCAGTCACCGAAACTAACGCCGATCTCGGGAAGGCACACCTGCACCTTCTCCAAGGCCGTTACGGAAGGCGGAACCGCCAACCCGAATACCGTAATGATAGCAACGAGAGTCAACGCGCCTGCAAGCCTTCGCCTCTTCATGGGATCGTCCTCCCTTTCTTTAATCCCCGGTTTGAATTCCATCAAAGCTGGAAAATTCCATCCCTAGTGACCAAGGTATCGTTTACCCGGATCGTCGGTTTCGTCATGAGACCGTCGAAGTGCGTTTTACTGTACAGGTTCCCGCCCACATCGCTGTGCCCGATGGCGACGTGAACGGTTCCCAAAACTTTCTTATCGCTCCTCACGGCGCCCAGAGGGACGCCTTTGTGATTCGTGCCGATGGAAATTTCCGCCGGGCAGGCGTTCCAATTTTCATCTCCGTGCTCGGCGAAGTAGCGCTCCACCTCACGGGCTTCTTTGCCGCCGTCGATCTTGACGACCCTCCCTCCTTTCACCGTGAGACGGACGGGCTCCTGGTAAAAACCTTCGGGCGTATGCCCGCAGAGATCCCAAACCACGGTGCCTTCTCCGGACCCTTCCAGGGGACACACGCGGTTTTCTCCGTAGGGCCAGGTGGTTCCCCCCCGATTCCCGGTTTTCTCGTTTTTCATCAGCATGCCGGGAGACGGATCCACACTGCGGGTCGGAGTCTCGACCAACTTGGCCCTCAAGTCCGTGCCGAAGGGGGTCGTCAAATGAAGGTCTCCCCCTTGCTTCCACACGTTTCGAATCTTCTGCTCCCTCTCCGTGATGATCCGGTAGTCTTCCTCGTTAATACTGCAAATCGGATTGCTCAGAATATCTACCGTGATCTCCTCCATCAGCAGTAATCCCCACTTGCCCTTGCGCTCTGTGAACTCGCTGTGCGCCAGAGCCTTCGTGGTCAGCAAAACGACGATCTGGGCTCCGCTGGCTCCGCAGGCCGTAATTTTCGTAGGCTCCGCCGTATGGTGAGCCCGCGGCAGATAGAGAGCCACCGTGGGCTCCGCACCTCTTTGCGCTACGGTCGCCATGACCGCTCGCCAGACCAGGGGATCCATGGAAGTATCCGTGATGATCAGCACCTCTTCCCCCGGCTCCACATGTTTAAAGGGGAGTTGAAGGTTCTTCATGATTTCGACCATTTTCATCTCGGAGGATACGTACTTGGATACGGACATTTCCAGGCTCCTTCTTGTTGCCCCGGAGTTAGCGGGCGCGATCCGGTGCCCGCCAGGGAGCAATTTTTCTTTCCAGACGCCGCAGCAGATCGGCGCAGACCACCCCCGACAATGTCAGAATCAGAATCCCCAGAAAAACCTTCGGGGTATCGTATGTGGCTCCACCCCGCATGATAAAATAACCGACGCCGGCCATAGAGGCGTACATCTCCGCCACGACCACCATGATCAAGGTAATCCCGACCGACAGACGCAACCCCGCGATCAGAAAGGGCAGCGATGCGGGAAGCATGATCTTGGTGAAAATCTGGCGCTCCGTCGCCCGAAACGAGACGGCCGCCTCCACCAGAGCCGGATCCGCGCTCTCCACCCCCGCCTGGGCGTTGACGATGATCGGGAAGACGGCGCCCAAAAAGACCAGAGTCACTTTGGCCGTGAGCCCGATGCCGATCCACAGCACCAGAAGCGGGAGCAGGGCCACCCTCGGCGTGGAATACATGGCCATCACGAAAGGTTCCAGGATGGCGCGCAGGCTGCGGTAGCGCCCCATGAGGAGTCCCAGTGGGATGCCGACCAGAGCCGCCAGGCCGAATCCCGCCACGGCTTCGACAAAGCTCACGTAGAGGTGGGGATAAATGGTGGCATCCGTGAAAAATTCACGATAGGCCTCGATCAGGACCGCACTGGGGGGACTGACAAACAACGGATCGACGAGCCCCAAACGACAAGCGATCTCCCAGGCGCCCAGAAAAAGGGCCACCGCGGAAATTCCGATGATCCATGTCCAGGGGATTTTCTTTTCCCGAACCGCCAGAGCTTCAACGCTCAGGTCCGCGAGATCGAACTGACTTGGCTCAACCGCTCTGTTCATGAATCTACACCACCTTGATTTCTTCCTGAAGAGAGTTCCATAAGTATTTTCGGTACTCCAGGAACTGCATGCTGTTGCGAACCTCGTCTTTCCAGCGCGGATGCGGCAGATCAATGGTGATCCTGTCCTTGATCGTCGCCGGAGAAGCCGACATCAAAATCACTTCGTCGGAAAGAAAAATAGCCTCATCGATGCTGTGGGTGATGAAAACGATGGTCTTCGAGGTGATATCCCTCAGCTTCACAAGTTCCACCTGCATGATCTCACGAGTCTGGGCGTCCAGGGCACCGAACGGCTCATCCATCAGCAGGACTTGCGGCTCCGTCACCAGGGCTCGGGCCAATCCCACTCTCTGTTTCATGCCTCCGGAAGTCTCGTGCGGGTAGTAGGTGGCAAATTTTTTGAGGCCCATCTTGTCGAGAAGGTCGATTGCCTTGGGCCTGCGGATTTCCTTGCCCACTCCCTGCAGTTCGAGGGGAAATTCGACATTGGAGAGGACCGTTCTCCAGGGCAACAGCCGGACATCCTGAAATACCATGGACGCTCTCTCGTCGGGCCGTGTAACCCTGGAATCCCCCAGGTAAATTTCGCCCCGGGTGGGATTCAGCAGTCCACCCATCATTCGTAAGAGCGTCGTTTTTCCGCACCCGCTGGGACCTACAATGGAAACGAAGGAGTTCGGGCGGACCTCAAAATCAACGAACTTGACCGCCACGAATCCGGCTTGATCTCCCGAGCGCAGGAAAACATGACTGAGGTTCGAGACTCTGATTCCCGCAGAATTCACATCCAACCCTCTCTCTTGAGCTAGAATCGGCTTATCCGCCCGTTTCACGCGCGGCGCCGGCGACTGCCTTCCAGATCCTTTCCGGAGAAAGCGGAAGGGAATTGAACTGGACTTTGAAAGGAGATAAAGCGTCTTCCACCGCCAGGAGGACCGCCGTTGAAGCCGGGATCGTGCCACCTTCGCCGGCGCCCTTGACACCCAGCGGATTGAGTTTCGTGGGACTCTCCACGTGATCGACTTCGATGCGCGGCACATCACTGGGACCGGGGAGCAAATAATCCATGAAGCTCGCATTGAGGACCTGGCCGTTGTCGTCGTAGATCACTTCTTCCAGAAGAGCGTTGCCGATTCCATGAGCCACCCCGCCGACCACCTGGCCCTCCACGATGAGCGGATTGAGAACCCGGCCGCAATCATGGCTCACGGCATATTTGAGAATCTTGACTCCTCCGGTCTCCGGATCCACCTCTACGATGCAGGCATGAGCCCCGTTGGAATGGGTGGCGCGGGTCGGAGGGAAAAACACCGTGGCCTCCAGGCCGGGCTGAATCCCTTTCGGAAGCACAAAACCGGACACGGCACCCGAAGCGATCCGGGCCACTTCCGCCAGAGCGACTTTTTTACTGCGTGTCCGGCTGGAATAGATCCACCCATCCTTGATGTCCAGGGAACGCACGGGTGCTTTCAGCATATTGGCGGCGATGGCCAGAGTTTTCTCCCTGACCTTGCGGCAGGCCGCAAAGACGGCGTTCCCCGCAGTGACGGTGGCCCGGCTGGCGAAGGTTCCAATGCCGTACGGGATAGTCGCCGTATCTCCGCAGATGACGGAAATATCGTCCAGATTCACCCCGAGCTCGTCGGCGGTGATTTGGGAAATCATCGTGTCATGGCCCTGTCCCTGCGGAGCGGTCCCCGTGAAAACTTCGACACGGCCGGCCATCGTCACCCGCACGGTCGCACCCTCGTACGGTCCCAGGCCGGTTCCTTCCACGTAGCAGGCCACCCCGACTCCCTGATACTTCCCGTTCCGGAACAGAGTTTGCTGGCGCTTGCGAAACTCGGAATAACCGATTCTGCGCAGGGCTTGCCTCAAGCACTTGGGATAATCCCCGCTATCGTAAATCATGGGATGATTGTCGCGGTAGATGAGACCCAGCTTGTAGGGCATCTGCTCGGGTTGCACGAAGTTTTTGTACCGCAACCGTGTGGAATCCATCTTCAAAACCTTGGCGGCCTTCTCGATGAGCCTTTCCATGGTAAAGACCGCCTGCGGTCTTCCCGCTCCCCGCACGACGCTGGTCGGAACCTTGTTCGTGTAGACAACCGTCGCCTTGAAATGATAGTTGGGGATCCGGTACGGACCGGGGAGTGTCGCTCCCGTGATCCAGGGCACCACCATGCTGGTGCTGTAGGCGCCCATGTCGTGGATGAACCTCACACGCACGGCCAGGATGGTGCCGTCGGCCTTGAAGGCCATCTCGGCATAATGCACCTGATCCCGCTCCTGGCGCGCCGCTAGGCAGTGCTCGCGCCGATCTTCCGTGAACTTTACGGTCTTCTGCAACTTCATCGCCAACCAGGGAACCAGATAATTTTCGGCGTGAAACTGGCCTTTCACTCCAAAGCCTCCACCCACATTCGGAGTGATGACCCGGATCTTGTGATCGGGCATCTTCAACATGGAGACCAGTGCCCGGTGGATGCGATGAGGCCCCTGGGAAGTGGTCCAGATATTCAACTGACCCAGCTTGGAATCGAAAGTGACCAGCATTGCGCGAGTCTCCATCGGTTGACCCGCCGCCCGGTGCACGAACACTCTCTCGCGGATGACATGATCCGCCTCTCGGAAGGCCCGGTCCGGATTCCCCACGTTTTGTTCCAGGACACCAGCGATATTTTCCGGCGCCCTCTCATGAATCCGGGGAGCTTTCGGGTCCATGGCCTGCTCGATGTCCGTCACCGGATCCAACGGTTCATACTCGACGCGAATCAGGTCCAGTGCGTCTTCCGCAATGTACCGTGATTCGGCAACCACCGCCGCCACGGTTTCCCCGACGTAGCACACCTCGCCCCGGGCCAGAACCGGCTCCAGGATGGGCTTCAGCGCGGGGTGCGGAACCGAGAAAGGGAGAACCGGAATTTGGGCTCCGAAGTCTCGCTCGCTGACCACCGCCAGGACTCCCGGCAGCTGCAATGCTTCCGATGCGTCGAAATGAACGATTCTGGCGCGCGCATGGGGGCTGCGCAAAAAGGCGGCATGAACGGTACCGTCAATCTGAAGGTCATCGACGAAGGTACCGCGACCTTGCAGAAGAGACATATCTTCTTTTCGTCTGACCCGGGCCCCCAAGTAGCGCTTCATGGAACGACCTCCGAAACCGCGGCTCGGGCTTTCGAGGTCTTGGGACGTTTGAGAGCTTCCATCGCTTTACCGGCCTTGAGAACAGCTTGCACGATGCTCTGGTAGCCCGTGCAACGGCAAATGTTTCCTTCCAGGCAGCGCCGGATTTCTTCCTCTTTGGGAGCCGGATTATTCTGTAAAAGCCAATAGCTCATCATCAGAAATCCGGGCGTACAGTAGCCGCACTGAAGAGCGTGGTTGTCCCAAAAGGCCTCTTGAATGGGATGCAACCCCGCCACACCCGCCAGCCCCTCCACAGTCAAGAGCTCGCAACCGTCCACCTGGACCGCCAGGGTCAGGCAAGAGCGCACCGGTTCTCCGTTCAAGAGAACCGTACAGGCACCGCATACCCCGTGCTCGCACCCCACGTGGGTCCCCGTAAGCCCGAGCTCGGCGCGCAGAAAGTCCGAAAGCAGGGTGCGGGCTTCGACTTCCCTCTCGTACTCTTTCTGGTTGATTTTCACCCGGATCTTTCGAGTTTTCATTTCCCGCTCCCATTGTTGCCGCTGTTCCGCAATGCCTGACGCCACGCTTTCTCCACGACCCGCCGCGCCAGGACTCCCGTCAAGTGCTTCCGGAACTCCGCCGAGGCGTGGATATCCCCTTCGGGATCCACACTCTCCCTGGCCAGAAGTCCCAATTGGCCCAGCAGGCGCGGAGTGAGGCTCTCTCCCTTCAGGGCACCCTCCACGGTGGAAAGTCGAACCGGAGTCCCCGAGACACCCGCGACTCCGATGCGTCCTTCCCGTACGGTTCCATTTTCTTCCACTGAAACCGTGGCGGCGGCGGCCACGATGGCAAAGTCTCCGGGGCGCCGGCTGAACTCCAGGATTGCCTGTCCACAACTTGGAGACGGGCGTTGAAAAACCAGCCGGGTGGCTACTTCGTCAGGCTGGACATCGGTTGTAAAATAGGTGAGGAAAAAAAATTCCGCACCGACCGACCGGCTTCCTCTTGGTTTGCTCTGCAGTGTGATCTCACCACCCAATACCAGAAAGGCGAGCGGCAGCTCCGCGGAAGGGTCTGCGTGGGTGATGCTCCCCCCCAGCGTCCCGCGCGTGCGGATGGCCGGATAACCGATCAGGGAAGTTGCTTCTGCAAGCAAGGGGAGAGAAGATTGGATTTGAGGTGACGACTCGATAACCCGATGTCGAACCAGAGACCCCAGAATCAGCCCGTCTTCGGTGCTGCTGACCTTTCCCAGCTCATCGAGCCCGTTGATGTCGATCAGATTCGAAGGCCTGGCCAGT
>DATEAK010000176.1:0-4010 GCA_035288405.1 bacterium
ATTCCCCCGGAGCCACCGCTCGGGTCAAGAGGATCGCTCCCGAGAGGATTCCAAGGGCACTCAGGGCTAAATGAAGCGTCAGTTTTTCGTGAAGGAGGAGAATGGCGATCAGGATGGCTATCAAAGAGTAGGAGTTCGCGATGGGACTGACGATGGTGACTCCGAGTCGGTTGAAGCCTGAATAGTATAGAAAGCGAAATAGCCCCGGCGCCAGGATTCCCGCCGCCATGAAAAGGAGAATCGAGCGGGAACGCAGAAAATCGACAGGGACAAAAAACAGAAAGAGAAGAAGGAAAATCACAGCGCTCACCAACTGGGAAACCATGGTGGCTGTAATCACATTGGAACCCTGCAGTCCTCTTTTCACCATCACATCGCTGGCGCTGTACATAAAAGCCGCTGTGATTGCCAGGAGCTCGATCATGATTCTCCGGATCCCATGGAACTTGCAGGTATCAGGCTAGGGGAACCGCACGAGGATAGGGAGTTGGATACTGCCTGTCAAACGAAATCTACTTCGGCAGGGGAGAGACAGCGGAAGAGAAACACCACCGAGGTGATTTGAGAGCGGGGAAACCGAGTCTATTGAGGCAAACCAAGAAGGCTCTGAAAGAGAGACCGGTAAGCATAGTTGGCCCAATCCCGGCTACCCAGTCCCATCGCCAGAACCTCACCCTTTTTCCCAATCAGATAGGTCGCGGGCAAAGCCCGGATCCCGTAATCACTCATCACATCCCCCTTGGTGTCGAGTGCGATGGGAAAGGTAACATGAAATTCTCTGACGAATTTCGTCACCTTATTGGGGGATTCTTCCACATTCACAGCCAAGACCACGAATCCCTTATCCTTGAACTCGCGGTATAGCGTTTCCATGGCAGGCATCTCTTCGCGGCAGGGTATGCACCACGTCGCCCAAAAATTCAAGAAGACCACCTTCCCCCGAAACCCCCGAAGATCCAACGTCTGCCCCGTTGGATCTTTAAGGCTGAAATCAGGAGCTTGGACCGGCTGCTTCGGTGTGCTTAGTTGCAAGTCATGAAACCGACTCGGGGACTGCCGGTGGGAAAGGAAGGAAAACAGCACGAAGAGGAGAAAAATGGGGGCGGCGATCCAGAGCCAGCCCCTTCTGGCCAAGATCCGAAGCTTCCCTGCCGCGGTTTTCTGCTGTTCAGCCGTACACGGTTCAGCGTTCACAATGTATTGCTATATAGGGGAAGATCCCCTCTTTGTCAACGGGCCCGGTAACAAACGCACTTCCTCATTCCCCCTTTCCTCCTCGATTGTCTGACTCCTCCGCCCGATCCTTGCCGCTGGGGTTGGAAATGGCTCCTGAAGTCGCACCGTGCGGAAACACGGACAACTCGTCTTCGGGGAAATCTCGATGATTCCCAGTTCCCAGGGGCGACAGAACCGGGTATGATAAAAAACTCTTTTTTTACGTGTCTGCCTAACTTCCCCCATCGGTAAACATCACTCACTTGGAGGGCCCACATGAGATTGCAAGGTCGTGTCGCCGTCGTGACGGGAAGCGCACAGGGAATCGGAAAGGTATACGCCCTGCGTCTGGCATCCGAAGGGGCGAAAGTCGTCCTGGCGGACATCCTCGACCCCGAGCCGGCCGCCCGGGACATTCGGCGCAACGGAGGCGAAGCGCTTGCGCTAATGACCGATGTGAGTGACGAGCACAGCGTGCGCCGTCTGATCCAGGCTGCAACGGAAACTTACGGGCGCATCGACATCCTGGTGAACAATGCAGCCATCTTTGGAACCCTTCCCCGAAGACGCTTCGAAGACATTCCTCTGGCGGAGTGGGACCAAGTGATGGCGGTCAACGTGAGGGGAATTTTTCTTTGCTGCCGGGAAGCGGTCCCCGTCATGAAGAGCCAGGGGGGAGGGAAGATCATCAACATCGCCTCCACCACCGTATACAAAGGAAGCCCGGGGTTCCTGCACTACGTGGCTTCGAAAGGGGCGGTCATCGGATTGTCCCATGCGCTCGCCCGGGAGCTGGGTCGTTATCACATTGCAGTCAACGCAATTGCACCCGGTCTTACATCCAGCGACGCGCTCCGGAAAGACCCCGAAAAGTGGCAGGAGCATATCGAGTCGATGGCCGAAAGACGGTGCTTTCGCCGGGAAGAGGTGCCTGAAGATCTGTCCGGAATGGTTGTCTTCCTGGCCAGTGATGACGGCAACTTCATCACGGGCCAAACAATCGTAGTGGACGGAGGAGATGTCATGACCTAACGAAAGTCTTCCTCCAGGGAAGAAGCGAAAGGTTTCAAGAATACTTGCTTGAAAAAGAACCCACGGGCCCCGAAGGGCCCATGAGCAGATTCCGATAGTGGGCTACTCCGCCCGTCCGGGCACGCCCCATTTTGCCTGAAATTCCGCGGCAGAATGGCTGAAGTAATCCGCGTTTTTCTCGATGAAGCTGTGCCAGTTTTCCGGAGTCTCCTCGTCAAGGAAGATCGCCTCGACGGGACATTCGGGCTCACAAACCCCGCAGTCGATGCAGGTCTCCGGATCGATGTAGAGCATATCAGCTTCTGCAAATCCGGGAGCATCCTTGACGGGATGGATACAGTCTACAGGGCAAACATCCACGCAGGCGGTGTCCTTCACATTAATGCAGGGCTCCGCAATAATATAGGTCATTCCTCTTACCTCCCTTTTTGTCAAACTCTAATTCAAAGTGGAAACTTCTCTGTGATCCGGCAATTCTCCTCTGGGTTGCAGCACTGTCGATCTATGATTAGAAAGGCCCACCAAATTTGTCAAGTATTTTTCGGGAATTTTTCTTTTCCTCAAACGCCGTGTACTTCGGATCCTCGCGGGATCCAGAATCCAGAGGGATCATCACGGGCAGCCTGTCGGGCCAAATTGTCCCCAGAATTTGCCCAGCCCTTCCAGCAATGGGACAGAGGGCAGGACGAGAGTCCCATGATCCGCTCCCGGAATCGTTAAAACCCGATTGTTGGGAAGAAGGCGGCTTAGAACGGAAATGACACTCGAAAACACGGGACGACTTTCACTGCCGAGAGCGAGCAAGGTAGGATGAAAGATTCGAGCCAGGGAATCCTGCGAAGGGCAGTACTCTTCACCGGCTTTGAGGATCCCCGAGATGATCCAGGAAGGCCGGGAGAGAACCGTCCCGCGAAAACGACTCCGAAAGATGATGCCAAGGCGGTCCGCAGGCAATACGGCAGAAAACCAGCGCTCAATTCCGGCTTGAACTCCCTGCCGGTCAACGATCTCGTTGATCTCGTCGGCCTTCAAGCCGTTTGTCTCAATCGGGAATTCTTTCGCCAGGCCCAGCATCGGGGGCTCGGCCAGCACCAGGGAGCGCACCTGTTCCGGCCAACGTCTGCAGAAATCCAGTGCCACCAGAGCTCCACCGGAGTATCCGAACAGATCCACCTGCCCCAGCTTCAAGGAATCCACCAGACCCTTCAGATCCAGAGCACAGTCTTCAAAGGAAAATGGCTGGGATGGAGGGGGAATCTCCGTCGCCCCATGGCCCCTACGGTCATACGTTACCACAAGACGTCCGGGGAGAACTTGCGGAAGGAGGGAATCCCACACCGCGCTGCTGAAGGCGTCATTATGAATAAGGACCAGCGGAAACCCCGTTCCACGGACTTCGTAATAGCTGAATAAACCATTGATCATCATCCAGGGCATAGAATCGACCGCACCCGTCCCTTCCTTTGCCAACCACACTGTCTTCCGATTAAGGAGCCAGGGCCTGGACAGGAAGAAATGCAGCTCCCAAAATCCCCGCATCCTCTCCAAGACGGGCCCGGCTCACGTGAATTTCATCAGGGGAAAGACCGTACACTCGCTCCCCCACCTCTCGGAGAATCGGGTCGAGGAACAAATCCAGCGCATTGCTGACCGCACCTCCCATGAGAAAGTGACGGATGTCGAGGAGGTTGACCACTGAGGAAATGCCGACACCGAGATAGTGCCCCACCTCCCGGTAAATTTCCAGAGCCACGTGATCACCG
>DATEAK010000177.1:0-2830 GCA_035288405.1 bacterium
CAGACGGGTCCCTTTTCCGGAAGCCACCACCTCCCGAGTTAGGCGGATGATGGCTTTTGCAGACGCATACACTTCAAGACAACCGCGGCTTCCACAAGAGCACGGCAGCCCCTTTGGCTCTATAGCCAGGTGACCAAATTCACCGGCTCGCCCCAGATCTCCCCGCCATAACTTCCTATCCAGTACCAGGCCACTTCCCACTCCGGTGCCCAGTGTGATCAGCAAAAAGGAGTTGAGGCTTTCGGCTCCTCCTTGCCACAGTTCCCCTAGGGCCGCAGCATTGGCGTCATTTTCCAGGAAAAGGGGTTGGGAAAATTTCTTGGAAAGCTCGGCCTGGAGGGAAAAGTTCTTCCAACCCGGTATATTGGGAGACTCTACGAGTTCCCCACGGGCATGATTTAGAAATCCCGGTACGCCGATTCCGATTCCCCGCAGGTTATCTCCTTGTGTGTCCTTCTGTAATTCGACAACCATGGCAATCAGGTTCGCAAGAACCTGGCGGTATCCCTCCTTGACACCGGTGGGTCTTTTCAATCGCCGCCGGATGGCTCCTCCCGGGGCAACCAGCCCTCCTTTGATGAAGGTCCCCCCCAGGTCGATCCCAATCACATAATCCCACACACTCCTCCCTTCAAATCAGACGGGCACTGCGGGGAAGAACCTGAATGCCGCATGGATCCGTGATCAAATCCCGCCCGCTTGGAGCTTTCTCGTAACCAATTTCAATGCCATCGCCTACCGTGCAAAACCGATCGATGATGGCCTTCTTGAGTCTGGCCCCTTTCCCCACCCGCGAGAAGTCCATGATGATCGAATCCTCTACCTCGGCCCCTTCTTCCAAAAGAACTCCTCTTCCCAGAATAGAGCGGTGTACTTTCGCGTGCTCGACGAGGGTCCCTTCCCCGAGAATGGAATCTTCCACCTCGCCGCGGATGATGCGGACGGCTCCCCCCTCGAAGGCCTCTCCGCGAATCGGCCAGAGACGATTGTTGAGATCCAAGACAGGCTTGCTCCCCAGAAGATCCATATGAGCGTCAAAGTAGGCCGGGATGGTTCCGACGTCCCGCCAGTACCCGATTTCCTCGTAATCCCGCAGTCCCGGAATGGTGTCTTCATGGAAATTGTAAGCGTAAACCCGCGCTTTCTGGCAGAGAAGAGGGAGGATCGATTTGCCGAAATCGTGGGCGCCGACCCGCTCCGCATCCTCCTTGAGAGCCGATTCCATGAGGCCGGCATTGAAAATATAGTTCCCCATGGAAGCGTAAGCCCAATCTTCCTTGCCGGGAATCCCCTTGGGCGCCCTGGGTTTTTCCTCAAACCCCGTGATCCTGTTCTCCCGATCCACCTCAACGATGCCGAAAGAGGAGGCAGTCGAGATCGGAACAGGTAGGACCGCCACGGTCACCTGCGCGCCTCGGTCCAGATGAAAAAAGATCATCCGGTTCATGTCCATACGGTACACGTGATCCCCTCCAAAGACTGCCACCAGGTCCGGAGCAAAATCGTGAACCAGGTTCAGGTTCTGATAAACCGCGTCCGCCGTCCCCCGGTACCACATTTCCCCACGGCGCATCTGCGGAGGGACCACCGTAATGAAATCTTCCTTGACGGGGCTACCAATTCGCCAGGTGGCTCGTAGATGCTCGATCAAGGATTGAGATTTGTACTGGACCAAGACGTAGAGGGAATAGATTTCCGAGTTAATAAAATTACTGAGCACGAAATCGATGATGCGGAATTTCCCTCCGAAGGGGACGGACGGCTTGCTGCGGTCACGAGTCAAGGGGTAGAGCCGCTCCCCCTTCCCTCCGGCCATGATAAACCCCAGAACCTTCAACCTTCGATCGTACATGGAAACCCTCCACCGACGCGTTTTTTGTTTAATTTACTTCATAACTCCGGAGGAAGCAACCAGGGCTTGCTCCGCTGCCGTCCTCCCCTCGAACCCACTTTGTGCCTGCTCTGGGAGCCCCGGCCTCACCCGGCCGGCTGGAAAATTGTGACCCACTGTTCATTGTGTTATATTAGTTTGCACGCCGGAAAAGGCCGCCCACCCAAATAGAATGGGAATTCACCCGGAGGGGAAAGCGGATTAGACCTGGGGAAAGGAAACCATGGGAGCAAAAAGAGCAGATCTCTTCGCGCCCGTGATCTGCAAATGGTGCGGGGGCAAGCCCGTCGACCTCGTGGAAAAATTCTATCCTAAGTACGCCAATTACTCCGTAACCCGCCGAGTCGAGGTGCTTTGCCGGAAGTGCGCCGAGAAATTTATCGAGACCGAGTGTGCTTCAGGCCATACCCGGATCTCTCTGACAGAGAAAAAACTTGGGGAAATCAGGACCTTCTTTGAGAGCCTCACTCCAGGCGAAATTCGCTACAACCTGCTCGAAGGTCTTTATAAACTGATTTCTCCTTCCCGATCCTGATTCTGTCTTCTAAATTCCGTGTTCCCGCCGTCTCCCCACAGGATGAACTTCCCTTGCCGCCCTTCACTTCAGAATTCCTCCCGAAGCCTCTACAAAAACCTGAAACGCACAATCCGGGATTTTCCCCCGGACCCGTTCCGCCTGACGAGCCGGGACCGCAAGGTCCGGAGGTTTCTTTGACAGCATTCTTCCCGGGAGGTATATTGAAAATGGACTTAAGCCGTTCCGCCAGCGTGCGGTATTTCTTTTCAGATCCACCACGAACGAATCGAGAAAATACGGGAGGAACGATCATGGCCCAGGAAAGAAGCGGGGTCATCACCTTCAAAGGGAATTCACTCACACTGATCGGACCCGAGATCAAGGTCGGAGATAAGGCGCCCAATTTTGTCGTTATTGCCAAG
>DATEAK010000178.1:0-2239 GCA_035288405.1 bacterium
TCTGGCTCAGGGGTAGAATCACGAGGGCGATGAGACCGGTAAACTCAACCCGGATCGGCTCCGTGAGCCAGAAGATGGCAGCGAACAAGGTGATGGCGAGAGTATGCCGCGCTGCCACTGGCATATCGGAAATAGGCAAGAGGTAAACCACCAGGGCAATGCCGATTCCTAGAATCGCGCCGAGCCATTTCCGCGCAGGGATTTCCCCGAGGATCCTCATCGGTTCTGACCTAGAGCCCGATCAAACTGCGGCCGTTTTCGCTGAAAATTCCCTGTATGGTTTCCGCTGGAAGCGGAAGGCTTTTCGTTCCCTGGACGAAATCTCGGATCTTGCTCCCTTCGCGGATCTCCTGGGGGTAGTCCGTGCCGAAGAGAATCTGGCTGGCCGGGATTTCCAGCAGGGCTGCCTTGACGGCGTTCAAGCTGCCGAAGAACCCGCCCGTGTCAAAGTAAAGTCGTTGGAGATAATACGAGTAGGGGTGCTTGGCGGTCTTGCCGTGCCGGGGATTGTCCGCCACTCCCCAAAATTCCTTGTCTTGATAGTTGTGGATCCGTCCCATGATCGCCGCAATGCCGCCGCCGAGATGGGAAATGACGAAGCGTAATCTGGGGAATTCGTCCAGCACGCCCCCGCTGATGAGCCGCATCACGGCCATCACCAGATCGAATTCCCGCCCCACCGTGCGAAACAAATCGTAGTCTTGATAAAGAGGAGCGCTCACGCCGGGTGCTCCCAGGGTGGGATGGACGAAAATATAGAGGCCCAGCTCCTGCGCCGCCCGGTAGAAGGGGAAGAGGTCCGGGGAGTCGAGACCCACTTCGCTGTAGCTGGAACAGATGGCTACCCCCTTAAATCCCAGTTCCTGAGCGGCGCGCTTCAGTTCGTCGAGGGCGGCAGGTCCCCCCAGAGGAGGAATGTGGGCGAGTCCCAGGATGCGGCCTGGGAAGCGCTTTTCCTCAGCGCGCAGGATGTCGTTCAGGCGCGTGCAAACTTCCAGCGTTCCCAACATACCGGCCCCGCTGGAGAGTACCGCCACGTCCACTCCGGCCATGTCCATCGCCGCCACGTGGGTCTCCAAGCTGTACAGGATCGGGTGGTCGATGTAAATGGGGATCCCTTGGGAGTAAGTGATTCGGGTCTTGACGCCGGGCGGCAGCTTCTCCTTGGCAAGCGCCGGGGGCGTGTAGTGAATGTGAAAATCGATGATCATCGGATGTCTCCTCTACGGGTGATCGACCTCCAATACGGAATTTCTTATCCGGGCCCGGTTCCACTTGCGGGCCAGGTGGCGTAATTGCCCCGAAAGAAAAGGAGAGGGGAGCCCCCTTCGATGTGGGCGCTTTCAACTTCCGCCAGAAAGATCGTGTGGTCTCCCCCCGGATACTCCGCAATCACCCGGCACTCCGCCCAGGCCATGGTTCCAGCCAAAAGGGGCATTCCCAGATCTCCCAGCCGGTAGGAAAGATCTTTGAACTTCTCGACCCCTTTGCTGGCGAACAACGTGGAGATCTCCTGTTGATCGGCTCTGAGAAAATTTACCGCAAAGGCCTTGCCCTGCTGGACCGCGTTGAAACTATCGGAGCGCTGGTCTATGCAGATCAGCAGGAGAGTCGGATCGATGGATACGGAGCACAGCGCGTTCACAGTAAGACCGCGGAGCTGGCCGTCCGGTTCCACGGCAGTGACCACGGTCACCCCGGTGGGAAAATAGCCCATCACCCGACGAAACAGATCTTGTGAAATGGACATGGTGTTCCCCCAGGCCGGCCCTTCCCCCACTTTATTTGGAAGACGATGCGTTCTCTCGCTACTAGTGTAGTGTCCCCAACGCTTCTTTACAATTCCGTTCGCCCTGAGCTCGTCGAAGGGCGAAGCGTTTTCAACGGGTTTCGTTCATGGTTCGACAAGCTCACCACGAACGATGGGTCAAGGGACCTCTGGGATACTACACTAGCCCCTATGTTTCACCTGGATTCTGCAATTACCGGATTCTCGATGAAGCCGAGTCCGGAAACCTCGACCCGGACCCGGTCCCCGGGTTTCAAGAACCGCGGCGGCTTGCGCACAAACCCCACCCCGTCCGGAGTTCCGGTCGAGATGATGTCTCCCGGCTCCAGTGCAAAGACCTCCGAGAGATAAGCAATGAGGTAGGGAATTTTGAAGATCATGAGGCTCGTATTGGAGTCTTGCAGAACTTCTCCGCTGACGATCGTGCGAATTTCCAGGTTGTGCGGGTCC
>DATEAK010000179.1:0-2811 GCA_035288405.1 bacterium
TTCCCCTCACGATTTCATCTCATGCAAGCCAGCCGATGAAACTCAGTTGCCTGCCGGTCTCTCTCCGGTCTCTGCGGTAAGAGAAAAAATCTGGAGAGCAGGCTGTACAAGGTCCCACGGGGAAGACCTGATTCTCCCGCAAGCCGGCACCGTAGAGCTGGTGAGAAATCAGGGTCCTCAAGTCGAGGCTCCCCCGATCGCCGCGCCCTTGCCATGCCCGTTCGGAGGCTGGCCCCCAGCGCGCACGTATTTGGTCAAAGATGTGGCTCTCAACCTCATAGCAGCAGCCTCCGATTGCCGGGCCCAGGGCTGCCTGCAGGTTTTCGGTGCGAACGGCAAAGTGAGTCTTTACGTGCTGCACGGCTTTCCCCGCAATTCCGAGCAAAGCTCCACGCCACCCGGCGTGAACTGCAGCGACCACGCGCGAGGATGGATCGACCAGCAAGATAGGAACACAATCCGCTGTCAGGATCCCCACGATGGTGCGGGGATTTTGCGTCACCAAAGCATCCCCTTCCCCGGCCTCCTTTGAGGCCGGGCCTGACAAGGTGAGTATGTGATCCCCATGAACCTGCTTCGGGGTCACGATGGGAAGGCCATCGAGCCCCAGATGGTTTTTCAGGCGATGCCAGTTGGATTTCACCAAGGCCGGGTCGTCACTGACCTGATAGGAAAGATTCAGACTGTCAAAGGGGGAAGTACTGACCCCGCCGTTTCGCTCCAGGAACCCGTAACTCAGGTTCGGAATCAGATCCCAGTCGGGGATCCTCAGGGTGCGAATCAACTTTTCGGCATCTCTCATGGAGAGGATTCTCTTTGCGGATCAACCCACTCAATGGTCCACAGATCCTCGGCTTCATTATACTTGAGCAGATAGATGTATTCGTTATCCGCTTGGACCTTGAAATAGCGGTGGTCTTCCCCGTACCAGCGATCCAAAATGCGGCGCACTTCATAGGTCCGATTGCCGAAAGAAAACCGCAGGGGGCGCTCGTTACCCCGGTAGCCGGCATAACATTCGACCCGCACCAGCAAAGTACAAACTCCTTTCCCCCTTTGCAGAAATAGCAGAAAAATCCTATTCCTTCAACTTTAACATTTCCGCCGGAACTGTATGGATGAAGGGCTTTGGCTTTTACGGTAGGAGGATCTGGCGGGCTGTAGCGAAGATCTTGTGAAACATAGTGGTTGTGAGGCGCCCGGTAAAGGTGTTTTGCTGACTCGGGTGATACGAGCCCAGGAGGGTCACCCTGTCCCCAAAATCGGTTCTGGCGCCATGGGCAAATCGAGGCAGGGGTGTGGGCAGAGGAAGGCGGAGTTCTTTTCGAGCTTTCAGAAATCCTGCAAAGGCCATCTGCCCCAGAGCGATGACGACCCTGACTTTATTAAGGAGTTGAATCTCCTCCAGCAGGTAGGGCCGGCAGTCGATTTGTTCCTGGAGAGAGGGCTTGTTCTGCGGCGGAGCGCAGCGAACGATGGCCGTGATGTAGCAGTCCTGAAGAGTGAGGCCATCCCCGCGGTGTTCGGAAGCAGGCTGGTTTGCAAACTGAAACCGGTAGAGAGCTCTGTAGAGCCAGTCTCCGCTGCGGTCTCCGGTGAACAGCCGTCCCGTGCGGTTAGCCCCGTGCGCCGCCGGTGCCAGGCCCACCACCAGGAGGCGGGCCCCGGGATCACCAAATCCCGGTAGCGGGCGTCCCCAGTACTCCCAGTTCTGATACTGGCGCCGCTTGGTGCGGGCGACTTCCTCCCGGTATTTCACCAACCGGGGGCATTTCCGGCAGGAGATAATTCTCTTTTCGAGGCGGAGGATTTTCGATAACGGCATTCTGAATCTTCACCGGTCGCAGGTTATTCGGCACTGAATCGATCGTCAAAACTCATGCTGACGAGGAGATTCAATGGGGGGATGCTTAATCCCCGTGAGCCATGATGGTCTGAAAAATGCACTCGACCTCAGAGCAATCAGGAAAAAGGTAGTCGGGCTGGAAAGTCGCTAGCGTTTCCAGCGGGCTCGATCCGGTGGCCACGGCAATGGAGACGGCCCCGCTGGGCCGGCAACATTCAATATCCCGGGGGGAATCTCCGATGACAAAGACAAGGTTGGGCGGAAACGAAGCCCTATAGTGTTTTTCAGCCCGCGCCTTTGCGATTGGAACCAGCTGCCAGCGCTCCTCTGCGTCATCACCGAAAGCACCGATTGGAAAGTAGGAATCCAGGGCAAAGTGACGAAGCTTGATCAGTGCTCCCTGGCGGACATTGCCGGTAAGAAGGCCCAAGCTCGAACCGGATTGGTGAAGAAGGTCGAGAAGGGTGCAAATCCCCGGCTTGATGTGCCCTTCCCGGGTCTGATCCATTTCCACGCTCAGGCATTCGAGGTAGCGTCCCAGGACACTGTGCGCGAGTTCGGGATGGGCCACGTCTCCTTGCCGTTCCAGGACCTCCTTTATAATGGCGGTGTCCAGTTTCCCGTCGCAGCGGATTCCCTCCAGAGCATTGGAAATTCCGATCTCCTGTTGAAACGCCGAGTTGAGAGCCCTGACCCCTGCCCCTGCGGAGGAGATCAGAGTCTGGTCGATGTCGAAGAGAATAAGCCGGGGGGGTCCCGCTTCCACAAAACCTCCTTCCGTCCGGGTCCTGAGTCCACGTCACATCCCACCGGGGCCCGGAGGTCTGCGATATTTTACCCTACGATGAGGCTTGAGGAGGGATCCTTTTTGATGTGCGTTCCCGGTTTGCCAAGTCCACGAGCTACATGCGGATGTTCGGCCACTCCTCCACCCAGCTTTCCGAGTAGTGATCCTTCCACCAGCG
>DATEAK010000180.1:0-2444 GCA_035288405.1 bacterium
CGAACTCCTCGTAGGAGGGAAGCCGTTGCCACTTCAGTTGGGTCCGCCAGTTCTCGAAGAAGCGCCGGGCGTTGCCCTCTCGGCGGTAGCTCCAAAGCTGGCCGAAGCTCTCCTTGAGCAGGTAGGCCGTGTGGAGCCGCCGATTGGCCTGGAGGAGCTTGCGGAGGGCCTGGCGCCCCTCCAGGTCGAGGTTGGCCCGGGCCGAGAGCAGGGTGTACTTCTGCCCCTTGATGAACGCCCGGTCCTTCTCGGCGACGCGGCGATACTCGCTCTTCCGGACCGCGTCGAGGGCCTCCCCCAGGTGGCGCATGATGTGGAACTTGTCGAAGATGATCCGCACCTGGGGGGCCTGCGTGCGAGTGGAGTTCCGGAAGGCCTTCCACATGTCCATCACGGCGATCTCAAGCTGGGCCGTCTGCGCGGGGCCCAGCCAGGCGAAGAACTGGTCGAGGTCCTCCTCCTTGCGGCCGGTCCCCCCGAACCAGATCGGGCGCGCGGCGTCCAGGTCGCTCACCAGAATCCGATAGGTATGGCGCTTGCGGATCGACACCTCGTCGATCCCGATGGCCCGGGGCCCTGCCTTGGGGGCCTTGGCCAGGATGGCCTCCATGTACTGCTTCTCCAGGTTCTTGACCTGGTCCCAGGTCAGGTGAAGCAGCGTCGCCACTCGCTTGATGGTCATTTCCCGGCACAGCCGGCCCACATGGAAGGCAAACCGGCGCGTGAAGTGCGGGTTCTCCGCCAACCACGCGAGCCGCTCGGTTTTCACCTTGCCACAGCGCCGACAGGCGACCCGGCGCCCTTCGAACCGCAGGAAGATCCGCACGCCCGCACTGGGGAGATCGTGGACCTGGCGCGGGTGCCGGTCGTAGTAGCTGCGATGAACCGTCCCGCAGGTCCCACAGATTGTTTTTTTCCCCGTCGGGCCAGGTGCACCACGCGCGCCCAGGAGTCCCCAAAAATCCCACTGAGAACGCCCCGGGGAGTGAAGCCAGGAAAGCGATACAGATCACGGAGTCGCTCATGTGTTTTCATGACCCTACCCTGGCACAGTTTCTGGCCAGGGTAAAGCCGGCGTTCTCCCTATTCTACGGCCTCAAAATGGTCGTTTGGAGCTTCACACCACCCACAGAAAAACCGGAAGACCCTATTAAGAATTGAAGGGCTAGAGAGGCAAATTAGCGAACATCGGCTGAAAATACTCACTGAGAAGAGAAACGAAATCCCAAATGACAAACGGATTGCTCATTGGGAGGCAGAAATCCAGAGTTGGAGAAGTCAAATCAAACGTATTCAAAAACGATTACCCGGAAGGGAGAATCAATGAGTACAGCAAGGACGTTGATGAAATCGTTGGTAACTCCGTCGAGTGACATTCTTGAAATGCACCTCGCGGAGCTGGCTGAGGAGTGTGCAAGCATTCTGGGGTATGTGGCTATGCTGAAGAAAGCCGAGCTGGACTCGGACGAGCGGGAAAAGTATGAAGCTATGCTCTATGCAGCTTTGACCCATCTTCTCAACCATGCAAAGCCGGCCATCAAAGAGTGGGACAGGATAGTGGAGCAGATGCCGGAAGACAAAAGCGATTGACCGAAGATCTTCTTGCTCACTTCTTTCCCCATTTGCTTATTTTCGTTGCTTCAAAGAATATGGATTCCCATCAAATTCCCTTCTCCCGTTCACCTTCTCATCGGGACGGATTATGCCCATCCGATCGGAGGTCCGGACAAGGCGGTCGGATTTGTCAAGGCACTCGAACTTACGGATGCGCAGTGCGAGAAGATCCTGTGGAAGAATGCGGCCAGGCTGTTCAATCTGGATCTGTAGGGGATCTGCCCGACCGGGGCGAATGGGGCAAAGCAGAAATTCCCTCACCCTGGCTCTCTCCCCCGAAAGGGGCGCGGGAAAGACAAAAGAAGAATCCCCTCCTGGCCTTACAGAAGGGTTGGGAGGAGGCCTCACCTGAAACTTACGCCGGCAATGGATAGGAAATCCGGATCGAGTAAGGATATAATGGCGTAAGGCCTCAAAGAGGAGGGTAGGGTCTTATGACAAGAACGAAGCTTCTACGTCGAATCAAGGTAGACCCCAAAATTTGCCATGGAAAGCCCTGCATCCGCGGTACACGGATCATGGTCTCAGTGATCCTTGACAATCTGGCCGAAGGCGCAACCCCGGAAGAAATTGTAAGGGACTACCCGCCACTCAAGATCGAGGACGTCCGTGCAGCCATCGCCTACGCCGCCGAGCTAGCCAGCGAAGAAGAGATGGTTCCGCTGAGGGCCGCTGGGAAGTGAGGATAAAGCTCGACGAGAATCTAGGTCGGGCTCACGTTGCTCTTCTTACGAAACATGGATATGACGCGGATCGGCTATTCGATGAAGGCCTGTCAGGAATTGAAGATGCAGATCTTTGGCACCGCGTCCGGCAAGAGAAGAGATTCT
>DATEAK010000181.1:0-8050 GCA_035288405.1 bacterium
TGGGTTCTGGATCGCATTACGGTTCCTCCTCCGCGGGGAATGCACGCTGTGGATTCCGATCCTGTTCACCCACCATTGCTTGGAATATCAACGGGCCGCCAGCGCTTTGTAAAAGCCGGCCTCCTGCAGTTCCCGGACGAATTGCAGATTGAAAAAGCGCTCGGGCTGGGCCTGACAGGCTCCCGGGGTCTGGCCCGTCGCGCACAGATCCTGTAAATCCGCCTTGATCCCCTCCGCTGTCGGAAAGGGAACTTCCTCCGTTAAGGGGGCAAAGACTTCATAAAGCCCCTGGAGCACGGAGGGATCCTCGAGCCGGGTATACTTTGTCATGACTTGGATGGCGAAGGCCTTATCCTGCTTCAGACGATGGGCTCCTTCGGAGACAGCGGCCACCAAACGGCGCACAGCTTCCGGATTGCTGTTGATGAGTTTCTGTGAGGTAGCGATCGTTACGGACTGGGTCTTGATCCCGAGCTCGGAGAGTTTGGCGAGTTCCCTGAACCCGGCCTTCAACGCGATCGTTCGTAACGGTTCGGAAAAGATGGCGCCGTCGATCTGTCCCGCGGACAGCCCGGCGAACAGGTTCTCGCCGACGCCCAGGCTCCACATACTGACATCCTTGTCAGGGTCCATCCCCCAGTGGCGGATCGCCCGGCTCATGAGGAAAAACATGGAGGAGCTCCGTTGGTCGGTGCCCAGCTTCTTCCCTCGGAGTTCTTCGGGGGTCTTGATGGTCGACTTCACGAGGATTGACATGTGCGGCTTGTTCACCAGGCCGGCAACCATGACGATATCCAGGCCGCTCAAGTTGGCCATGGCGACCGTGGGCCCCGCGATGGCAAGAAACTGGAAGGTCCCTGTCATCATGGCCTCTATCGGACGACTGGCCATAGCCACGAAGTCGAGTTTCCCGGTGAGGCCGTATTTTTCGAAAAAGCCCGCCTCTTTGGCTACCCATGGCACCCACAAGGAACCGCTGCGGGCGACGTAGGCCCCATTTAGCGGGATGCTCTTCTCAAGAGGAGGAAGTATTTCCAAAGGGGTTGGACTTCCCTGTTGCCTGGTGGCCGCCAGCAGGATCCTTGCTGGTAACAAGAGCAGGGAAGAAATGAGGATCAGGATTGCAGAAGTCTTGCAGGCTGTCGTCAGCAGTACTCTCATGATGTTTTCCCTTCTGTTGGACATAATGTCGTTTCTCTGATCGGGCCCGTTCGGGACCCACTTTTGCGGCGATGAACCAGGGGCCTGTGCCTGCCACGGCCTCGCGCACCCCCGTTTCCCCGGTTCACCCATAGGGTTCTTCTCCTATTGCCCATAGAGAGTCTTGATGAAGCCGCTGTTCTCAATTTCCTTTAGGAAACTCGTATCCACAAAGCTTGCCGGAGAGGCATCCCGGGCTTTTGGGTCCCGGGACCCGATCTCGTTCAATACGAGTTGAATCCCTTCCATTGTCGGATAGGGGACTTTGGGCATCACCTTGATCGCGTAGTGCTGGTAGGTTTCGTCCAGCATGTCCCGTTCCGTGGTGCGGGAGTATTTTGATAAAACCTTTATGCTGAATTCACGATCGGTTTTGTAGCGATGAAGGCCCTCCACGTAGGCCATCAGGTAGCGGCGTATGATGTCCGAATTACTGCGGGCGTAGGTTCGTGTGGTCACCACGCCGGCTCCCTGGTAGTCCACTCCGATGGCGCTCAAGTCCACGACCAGGTGAAATCCGAGTTTCTGTGCCCGCAGGTTCAGAGGGGAGGAGAGGACCCCACCATCGATGCTCTTAGAGGCCAGCCCTGCCAGGATTTCCTGTGATCCTCCCATTTGCATCAAGAAAACTTCCCGGTCCGGCTGCAGCCCCCACTTGTTCAAGATGTAGCGCAGAAGAAAGTCGTCCGAAGTGCCAAAGCGCGTGACCCCGAGCTTTTTCCCTTTCAGGTCCTGAGGATTCTTAATCTCGGATTTGGCCATGAGCTTCTGGCCGGGCTTATGGTTCGGTCCTGCCAGCATCACCAGATCGGCCCCTGCGAGGTTCGCCTGGATCACAGCGGGAATCGCGATCTCAGCGATAGGAATGTCCTTGGCCAGCATGGCCTGCACGATTTTCGAGCTGCCCCCCACGTAAATCAAAGTCACATCCAGCCCGTGCTTCTCAAACAGCCCCGCGTCCTTGGTGACCCAGAGGACTCCCATGGACCCCACCGTGGTCGGATAGGCCACTTTGAGGCGGGTGATTTGGGCATAACCGGCAGGGGACCAAGCGGCCATCAGAAGGAGGAAAACCGGCAGGAGGTAAAACTTTGTGAGTTTTGGATAACGGACCATGAAGTTCCCTCCCTTCAGGTTTCATCGTGTCCGGTGGACGGGTTAACGCGACGTTTCGAGTTTGGATAGGTAACTCCGGTTCACGTAGTTTTCAGGCTTTGCTCCGGAATTGTCCAACAACTTGAGGATCGTGGTAATCCCTTCCTCGTCGATTTCCATGGAAGTGATTCCGGAACCGGCAAAATAGTAGTCGTAGGTCTGTAGGGCGGCTTTCTCCTCCGATCCCGTAAAGCTGCACAGGATTGAGACCGCTCGGTCTCTGTTGCGGGGGTTCTGAAGCCAGGATCGGGATTCCTGGAGGATCCGCAAGAACCGCACTACTTCCTCCTCGTGAGCGGCAGCCCAATTCTTCGACACCACGACGACGGCAAAGGGAAACCGGGGAAAGACCTCACGGGAGTCGTACAGAACCTTGCAGCCGGCATCCAGGAGAAGAAAGTCCCAGGGCTGGGAGACCATTGTGGCGTCGACGTCGCCGGCCTTCATCATCTGGGTGCGCCGGACTGGAGGACCGGCGTGAACCCAGTTGAACTCCTCAATCTTGAACCCTTGTCCCCTCAGGAAGTGTTGTAAGAGCAAGCTTTCCGCCGAGGACATTTCGTTGACGGCGAGCCGTTTGCCTTTCAATTCCGCTGCAGCCCGTATTCCGGAGGCTGCCAGGAGACGATAGGAGGGGCAGGTGAGAACGCTGGCGATGAGGCTCAGACGCTCTCCCGCGTCGATGGCCTTCAGCACGGGGTCCGGAATGGCGTGAATCACATCCAGTTTCCCGCGGGCCAGAGCCTCCACGGCCTGGAGAGGACTCGTGAAAAATTCCATCGTGCAGGTGATTCCGTGCCGGTCAAAGAGCCCCGTCTCTCGGGCCACGTAGATCGGCCAGTTCATGGCGCTGCGCTGGATTTGTCCGTAGCGAAGTGTGGTCATGGGTTCCTCAAGGGTAGAGTTTCTGCAAAAAGCCGCTCGTTTCCAGTTCCTTGACGAAGTGGTCATCGTAGAAAGTGGTAGCCGGAACGCTCTTGACCTGTGGTGTCGTCGCTGCCACCTCATCAATGGCGCTCTTGACGGCGTCCGGAGTGATGTAGGGAGCCTTCTGGAGAACCTTCAGAGCATAGAATTGGTACACCCGGTCGATGATCTCGGGATCCTCGGTCCGCGTGTACTTGATCAGCGCCTTCTTAGCCAGGGCTTCATTGGTCTTCATGCGCCTGGCGCCGATGGCGTATGCTCTCATGAACTTGTTGATGTCTTCCGTATGGCTTCGAATGTACGTCCGGGTGGTCACGATGGCGGGATTCGGGTAGGGGATTCCCATGGCGGTGATATCGAAGAGTTCGCGAAATCCGAATTTCTCCGCCCGCCACATGGTCGGAGGGGAAAGGATGCCGGCATCGATGCTCCCCCCGCGGAGTCCCGCCAGGATTTCCCCGATGCCTCCCAACTGGAGGAGGGTCACGTCCTTGCCCGGGACCAGGCTGTTACGCTCCAGAGCGATTCGCGCCGAAATGTCCGTGGCGCTTCCGAATCGGGTGACCCCGATCTTCTTTCCCTTGAGATCAGCCATGGTCCGGATCTCGGGTTTGGAGATGAGGGAGAAGATGAAGCGGTCAACGGAGATGCCGATGATCGCCAGATCCGCTCCGGACTGGGTGGCCCGGATGGCGGCCCCGCCGTTGGAGAATCCGATTTGCACATCGCCGGCAATCAGGGCCTGGGTCAAGAGAGTACCGCTGCCGATGTAGAGCGTCTGAGCTTCCAGGCCCACTTCCTTGAAGGCTCCGGTGTCGGCTGCGACCCAGAGGGGCAGGTAATTGCCGCTGATGGACCCGTAGGCAATTCGCATAACAGTCTGGGCTGCAACGGAAGAGGAAATTCCAGCCCACAGGAAGAATCCTAAAAGAAGGGTGCCAAGTCGCTTCCAATTCATCGCAAGCTCCTCAATTATGTTTCCAACGTACCGCGATACCGGCTGAAGCGGGCCAGTAGGATTCCCATGATCCAGTTGGCGACACCAGCCAGGACGAAGATGAGAACGATGACCGCATACATGCTGGCCAGGTTGAACTGGCTGTAAAAGCCGATGGCCAAGAAACCAAGCCCGCCCCGCGACAGCTTGATTTCGCCCAGAAAGGTGCCAATGATGGTGACTCCCATTCCCAGCCGGAATCCCGCAAACAGGTGACGGAGGATTGCCGGGAAGTAAACCTTGGTATAAATCTGGAGGGGGCTGGCCCGAAGTGACCGGGCAACGCGGAGGAGGACGGGGCTCACCTCGCGCGCTCCCGTCATCGTGCAGATCACAATGGGGAAGAATCCGGAGAGCGCGCCGATCGCCATCTTGGATCCCGTATCGAGTCCAAGGAGCATAAGGCAGATGGGGAAGAAGATAATCTTCGGAGTTGCGGCCAGGTAGAGAAAGACGGGCTCGGATACGTTCCGCCAGAACTTGTGGGCTCCTAATAAAATGCCCAGACCCACGCCAATCACAGCGGCCACGGCAAAGCCCAGCCCGATTTCGTAGAGGGAGATCCACAGATGGGGCCAGAACTCGCCACTGGCGAGCAGGTTCCAGACCCGAACTGCGACGGTGAAGACCGAGGGGACGAGCTCTTTGAAGATGATACCCGTCCGGCTCACGGCTTCCCAAAGGACCAGGAATGCCAGGATGCTCACGCCCTGAATGACTGCCGTGTCCGGGATTTTCCCGAGGAAGTGCCTTTGGGTCTGGAACCGGCGGGTCGCTTCCGCGTCCAACTATTTGACCCTCCGCTGTAAGTTATAGGACACTGCGATGAAAATCATGGTCAGCAGGATGATTGCCGTAATTCCGGCATACATGTTATCGATCTGAAACCGCGAGTAGGCGGCCGAGACCATTTTCCCCAAGCCCCCGATCTCGACCAGGAATTCCACCCCGATGACGCTGACCAGCGTGAAGGTGAAACCCAGGCGCATACCGGAAAAGATCGTCGGGGCGGCAGCCGGAAGCTGGATTTTCCAGAAGATGACTCTCCGGGAAAGGTTCAAGCTCTGCCCGACCCGAACCAGCGTGCGGTTCACTCCCACCAAGCCGTCACGCATGCCCAAGATGATCGGGATGCAACCCGAGAGAAAGCCCATGGCAATTACGGCAGCCGGACTGCGGCCGAAGATCACCAGAAAAATCGGGTAGACCAGAATGATGGGAGAACCAAAGACAGCTCCCAGCAGTGTTTCGTAAGCGACCCCCCACCGTTCGTAACGCCATAGGAAGTAGCCCACCCCCAGACCCAGAACCAATGAGATTCCGAAGGAGATGGCCACTTCGCCCATCGTGATGAGAAACAATTTGGGGATCTCTCCTCCCGCGATTTCCTGCCATAGAGCCAGGGCCACTGCCGTTGGCTTGGACACGATCAGGGGGCTGAGCGTACCCCGGGAAACCAGGATCTGGATCATCGCCAAGGCTGCGGCGATGAACAGACAGCGAGTTAAGAGGACTTTGAGTCTTGCCACCGGCCGTAGCCCTCTTTCCATTCCGAGCGCACTATTTCGGCAGGTAGCTCAGATCGACTAAGTCGTCGAGCTGCTGCTGTGTCAGTTTCTGCTTGAGGAAGCCGAATTCAACGGCCTTCTCGACCTGATATTCCAGACCGGCAACGGGAGCCAGCGCCACCCCTTTCCGGGGATGAAATTTCAGGGACTCTTCGGCTATTTCCGTAGGAATCTTGTTGAGCTTGGCGAATTCAGGAATTACGGTCTTCAGGTTGTCGTAGTTGTAGTCGAGTGCTTTCTGATAGGCCCTGAAGAAGCCCCGGGCTACGGATGGGTTCTTCTTGAGATAGTCCGCATTCCCGATGTTGACCCGGAACGTGATTCCCTGCAGATCGGGAAAATCGGATCCCCGGGCGACGATCCGCAGCGTTCCTTTTTTTACGTCTTCGATCCGTTGCGGCGGCACAGACCAGCCGGCGGCAATTTGCCCCGTCATGACCGCCGTGTAGTTGTCGGGCGTCCCGCCGGCTGCAACCGGTTCTATCTTTATGCCGGACAGCTCGGCCATGCGCAGCAGCACCAGATGGGTGGAAGACCCCGCACTGCTGAACCCGATCTTTTTCCCCGCCAGATCCCGAAAGCTCTTGGAAGGGGAATCTCCTTTCACGTACCAGAACATATCGACGCCGGTAAATTCCGCAGAAACGATCTTGACCTTTGCCCCTTTTTCATACGCGCCGAGCACTCCGAAGGTGCCGTTGGCCCAGCCAAACTCCGCGTTGCCCGTGGCGACGGGCTGCAGTGTTTCCGCTCCACCCCGGGTGTAGAAGATATCCAGCTTGACCCCTTCTTTGGAGAAGAACCCTTGCTTCTCTCCTGTATCGAAGGCCATCGTCGTATCCCAGAGCCCCTGTTGTCCCACGGTGGCACGTATCGTGTTCGTGGTCTGGGCTTGAGCCAAGCTTACTCCCAGGATCAGGAATCCGATGGCAACCAGCCCAAGAGTGAGCAATCTCTTCGAAGTTTTCTCATTCATCGTCTGTTCCTCCTCCTAGCGTTCCCTCCGGCGTGCGGTTCCAGGGGCCAGTAAACGGGAGACGCACATGGACGTTGATACTCTTCGCCTGGGTGCTCGCTTTCGTAAGTGAATGTCACCCGCTTCGTGATCATGATGTGATTTTGGAACTCACACTACAGGAAGTTGGACGAAAAATCAAGGGTTTGTGATAGGACATTACGGCAGATCGCGTGGTCACCAAGTCGAGGCCTCACGATGTGAGGCCCGCATTCCTTGATCTGCAGCAAGCACAGAAATCACATCATTCAGACATAGAAAAGTTGGTTCTTCAGGTCGTCAGCACGTCAGACGACTGAGCAGTTGTCCAACCCTCGCTGCAAGCTCTCGAGGAGAGCGCCGCCGAGCAACGATGATGCCCGTGTGCAGCCTTCCAGCTTCTAACCATTCTCGATGCAGGGACTCAAAATCGACTCGGTTGTGAGTAAGAAGAACTCGGCCTGCCTCAGCCACAGAGGCAAGCTGCTCCGAATCCGATCGACCGAGTTGCCCGACATCCCTTGTAGTCACTGCGTCGAATCCGCGTGCCCGCAGTATTGCAGCTACCACGACAGACACATCCTCATCGAGGTAGAGCGGAGCAGGACCCTTAGGCATTCGAGCGTACTGCCGGGTGCATCAGGTCGTCGGGCACCTGATTGCGGTCAAAATATGCCTGGATCTCGGCCTGGTGATCCGCGTAGTAGCTCAGCGCGTCAAAAACTTGAGCGAGAGTGAGATGCGGAAGATGGGCAGGAATTTCCTCCGGGGTGACCCCAAGTCGCCACAGCTCCACGATAGCCCGCACCGGAGTCCTGGTGCCCGCAATGATAGGCTCCCTACTAAGGATCCTCTCATCCCGCACAATGTAGTGGTGTTCGGTTGCAATCGTCATGGCGCCTCTCCCTATCACGTCAGGCCAGGATGCCAAGCAGCCATCCTGCCTATGTCTGTACTTCTTCAACCAGTGCCTATTTTACCACGAACTGCCACCTCCCATCTCCCTCCTTCGCCAAAGAACTTCTCTCTGCCCCCTTCGTTGAAGGGAAGCCCCATTATCCCTCGCGCATCCTCCGCCAGAGTTCCAACAGCAGCCCCGCCGCCCCGTCGAATGCTACCAGGTACTAGCCTGCCTCGGACACCGGCAGCCGCCTGTCTGCGTGCGACGCACAGGCAGGCCAGTCCATCTGAACCTTCGCGGCAGCCGCC
>DATEAK010000182.1:0-7730 GCA_035288405.1 bacterium
GCCTGCTCCAGGTCGCAACGCTCCACCACCAGCTTCTCCAGCGGGATCTGGAGAGAGCGCAAATTAATGTAAGTGCTTTCCTGAGGAAGCTGCCGCCTTAAGGCAGTGAGCCCGGCCTCTCGGCATAACTCCATAAAGTCGGCCCCGACGAAGCCCACAGTAAGCCGGGCCAGTTCCTCCAGGTAATCCTGAGCCTCTTCGCTGAGCGGCATGCCTCGTGTCTGGATAAATAAAATTTCCATACGGCCGGCTTGCTCCGGGGGGCCGACATAGATCTCCCGATCGAAGCGGCCGGGGCGGCGGAAGGACATATCCACGAAGTCGATTCGATTGGTGGTGCCGATGACCATGATGCCTTCGGTGCGCCGGATGCCGTCCATCAGCGAGAGAAATTGTGTGGACATGCGGGTATCGGCGGCGGATCCGCTCTCCCCCCGCTTAGGAGCCATGACGTCCAGCTCGTCAATGAAGATGATGGACGGGAAGTGCTGGGATGCATTTTGGAAGATCTTTCGCAGGTTGGCCTCGGTCTCTCCATAGGAGCTGCTGATAATCTCGGGCCCGCTGATGTAAAACAGCTTGGCCTCCATCTCGTGGGCGATGGCTTTGGCCAGGTGTGTCTTGCCTGATCCGGGGGGGCCGTGAAAGATGACCCCCCGGGGTGGATTGATGCCCAGCCGGCGATAGACATTGGGGTAGCGCATGGGAATCTCCACCAGTTCCCGCACCAACTGAATCTCCCGCTCCAGACCGCCCACGTCTTCGTAGGTAATCTCGGGCGTCGTCTCGGGTCCTACAGGAACGGTGTATTTCAACTCGATGGTGGTGTCCCTGGTGATGACTCCCGGCCCCGGAGAGATTTCGACTACTTGGAAAGGTGCTCCGGAGACGCCTGCCCAGCCGAGGGCAGCCCCGGGGAAGCCCGCATGGAGGATTGCGTTCAGGCTGGCGGGGAGTCTCATGGTGGCAAAGGCCTGCTTCAGATAATCTGTAACTCCCGTGATGACGGAAACATCCAAGAGGGGAGCCAGCACCAGGCGCTCCACGGCTCCGGCCTCGCAGCAGCGCGCCTCCGCCATATCTCCCAGACGAGCCTTAAGCCCCTGGCGCATGTATTGGTCCAGTCGCACCACCGCCTTACCGTCGCGGTCCGCAGGGGATAGACCCACCCGGGCCAGGGTCGTGCGCCCGTAGCGGGTCTTGATCTCCACCAGGTCGTTGGGTTGCAGGTGCTGCTGCTCCAGAAACTCCGGGTGGAAAAGGGCTACGCCCTTGCCGCTATGCTCCGCCGTGCTCCGCTCTATTTTCAGTAGGGACATCCTGCACTCTCCTCCTTACGATCCAACATGGTTTGAAGGCATAGGGGCGTTAGCTTCCCGGAAAGCCAACAACCTATGCCGGATCGTTACCCAATATTTTCCCGCCCTGGGCAGGGCAAACAGAATTGTTCAACGCTTTTTATTTCGGCGCGTCCTCAAGATGCTCGATGCCCCCATGGCCAATGTAGGAGTAGACCCCGGACAGTATGGAGACAAAGAGAGCCGGATTCTTGGGGTCAGCGTTAAAGTGCTGGTGAACGGTGTGTTTGGGGATGAACACCACATCCTCTTCTTCCCAGTCCCAGCGTACTCCATCATGCATGTCGTACCCTCTGCCCTTCAGTATTTTGTGCACCTCCTCCGAAACGTGGAGGTGCTTGCCGGAGCGGCCACCGGGCGGTATTTCCTGGACATAGGCGATGAAGCAGCGCAGGCCCGAGGGGAGCGATGGATGCAGCAGCCATTTGATCCGGCCCATCGCGGTGTCCTCCCACGGCTGCTTTGCTCCCTGGACTATCTGCGGACAGGTGAGCCGCCACTCCACCTCATCGGCAAACTGCTTCCGGAAGCCGTCGTAGAGGTTCTTGACCTCTCCCTCAAATTTTGGTGCCTGAGTGCGCCCCGCTAATTTTTCGGCCAGACGCTTGTCTGCTCCCATCAGGGCCAGCGTCTGCTCGGTGGGCTTGTAATCGGGGTGGATCTCGATAGGCTCTGTGGCCGTCAGGCCCAGGGTAGTGAATACGGAGGGGATCAAAAAGAAGAGACGGGCCGGGGGGCTGTCGGGATCACAGAAGCGCTGATGGATACAATAGGTGGGAACACAGAAAATGTCCCCAGCCTCCCAGAGATATTTTTTCTCGTCGTGAACGCAGTACCCATGTCCCTCTATGATGTAGAAAAGAGCCTCCATATAGTGGCGGTGCTTCCCGGAGTGGCTGCCCGGGGTTACAATTTGCTCCATCACGCTGTTGGAGAAAAAGGGGGCCTTCCAGGTGTCCACCGGTCCGCGCGCATCTCCCATGAAGCTCTTCACCCGCGCCTGTATGTTCTGCCCGAAGGGCACACTATCGTACTTAATCACATGGGGCAGATTGGCCAGATACTCCTCATCGGCAAATCTTTTCCTGATCACATTTTCGTAATGAAGATCCCGCTCGACTGGCTCCCTCTCCCGCATCCGTTCCATTTCGCGTTCTATCACATTGCCCTCCTTTATTTGCGAGTGTTATGAACTTGCTTTGTGTGGAGATGAACATATAAAAAACAGGGGTAATCTGTCTAGAAGAATCCGCCTCATTCCCTACATCATCTATGCCTCTCCGATTCCTGGTCGAACCCGTAACATTGAGATAATTTCTTATAGATCGACGATTCGCTTCGCTCAGGGGAAAGCTCTGCGCCGGATGACCAAAACCCAGTGAATTATGCCATTACTGAGGAATGGAAGCCACCATGAAAGAGCGGCCGGGTACCCGGTTTCCGGGTGATGGGCCGCCCCTACAGAGGAATGGGCCATGGGAAACGAAAATCAGGCGCAATGAATTGCGCCCCTACAGGGGAATTAGGATGGAGGGGGGCCGGTTTGGTATCAATCACGATGCAAGCCATTGAATCTTGACTTCTCCTTGCACCTGCTTAAATTCTTATGTCTTCACGTGTAAAGTCTGGATTCCGGCTCCCCGATTACAACTTTCGGGGACAAGCTTGAATGCCGGAATGACGCGAAGGGAAAATCCCCCCGCACCCCCCTTTGATAAAGGGGGGCAGAGAGAGGGAATGACGAAGACACCCTCACCCTGGCCTTCTCCCTCAGTGAGGGAGAAGGCAATTTGAAGATCTAGTCCAGCGGCTTTATGTTGAGCTCCTGCTGCACCTGACGCAAGAAGCTGAAATCCATCACCTTGTCCAGTGAGACGTCGCGCGGCTGCTTGGTGGATGACTTCCACACCTCAATTTCATTTTGCACTACGTCATTGGATACTCCGCCGTCGGCGCGCCAGACTCCCTTGACTGAATTATAAGCTTCCGCTGCGGACTCCTCGTCCATCTGAAACGTTTTGATGATGACAGGGAGGGTTTTTTCTTTCTGAGACTGAGTGAACTGAAGGCTGCGGATGTACGCGCGGATGAAGCGGCGGATCATGTCGGGGTTAGCGGCAATCTGTTGATCCGAGGAAGCAAAGCCGCCTTGCAGGAGGTGGACATAATCGCCCGCAAACAGGAGAACCTGCAGGCCCAACTTCTTGGCCTTGTAGTCAAAGGGCGGGGACAGGAGGCCCGCGGAAACCCGCTTCGAGGCAAGGGCCGTGAAAACATTGCCTGTGCTTCCGAGGTAGGTGGCGCGGACATCCTTATCCGCGTCCATTCCGTGCTGCTTGAGAATGGAGCGAGTCGCAATGTCGACCAGCGACCTTACCCCGGTCAACCCGATGATCTTACCCCGCAAGTCCGTCACCTTCTTGATCTCCGGTTGGGCAATCAAATAAAAGGCGGGCTTCTCTGATCCGCCGGTCAACAGCTTAACCGGCGCGCCCCCGGCAGCGGCTCGGATGGCTGCGGAGCCGTTCGAGGTGAGCTGAACCTCTCCGTTCACCACACTGGCAATGTCGGCGGGGGTTTGTATCTGCTCGATGCCAATGTCCAGGCCCTCTGCCTTGAAAATGCCCACCTGGACGCCGACCTCGAGCGGGAGTTGGGCCAAGCTTATTGCCGGGATGGCCACGCGAGCGCGGATCAGCTTGTCTTGCGGGGCGGCTTCCGCTAAAAAGACGAAACCGGCTACAGCGATGACTGCGGCAAGAAAACAAAATTTCGGTTTCATTTTTCCCCTCCTTTTGGGAGCAACGGGATTGAATCGTGAGGTTCTGTTTTTTCGCAGCGGGATTTCAAAGCGGAGGCAGCCTTCTCGGGCCAGAATCTCTCCGTGCAAAAAGGACAACGCAAGGAGACCTGATTGAGAAGAATTTCTTCGTGGTAAGGAAAGCGACCCCCGCATTTCGGACAACAAATAAAATTCATTTTGCTCAACGTCATCCCTCCCGTCTCTTTTTGCCTGGCAGGCCCGGTGTTTGGCCCGGCCAAGATCATGGATTATGCCCGCTCGGTAATCTATTGGCCGCCTATACTCGATAATGAGCAGCCGCTGCGGGCAGATCCGTCTGCACGACATTCGCGAAAAAAAGGCTCTCCAGGGAAAACTCCGCGCTGCCCAGGATTCCTTGTTCTTTGGCCATGTTCACCAGCAGGCTCAAGGTTTCGCGGTTTTCCCGAAAACCGTACGGGAACGGGTCGGAGCCCAGCAACTCTTTCTGATCCTCCAACAAAGCCGCCAACCAGGGCGTGCTGGAGTAAAAGGCGCGGGACTCATTGCCGGCATAGCAAATGTGTTTGGCTTGCGTAAAGGCTTTTACCAAATTCCAGGCCACCCAGGAATGCTGTTCCAGTATCCTGTTGTGGACCACGATCACGTGCATGATCGGGAAAAGTTTCGTGCGCCGGTAAAAATCGTGCTCGAGGGCCACATAGTTCGGGAAAAGGCGCTCGATCCAGTCTTCCTTCTTGAAGGCCAAGGGAAGTTTGGGATAGATCAGCGCGTCCACTTCGCCCTGCTCGAGGGCCTTCTCGGCCATTTTCCCGCGGGGAAGACGAGTGATCTGCAAGCTCTCCGGTTTTATCCACAGGCGAGGCTCTTCCACTTCGGTGAACCAGGAGACAGCGGAAAGGTCCACTCCGTACTCCCGGCTGAGGATGCCCCGGATCCATAAGGCAGCCGAGTTCACGTACCCGATCAAACCGACTCTCTTGCCTTTCAGGTCTTTGGGCGACCCGACGCTCCCATCTTTATGTATGTAGATGGAAGAATGCCGAAACTGCCTCAATGGAAAGACCGGCAACGCCGTATAGTTCAAACCGCGATTCTTGGTCGCCAAATAAATAGAGATCGAAAACTCGGCCACGTCAAATTCTTCAAACTCGATCCGCCTCTGGCGCTCATGAGGGATGATCGGCAGGGGAATGATCTCAATTCCCTCCGGCTTGACGCTTCCATTGAGAAGCGGGTGAGTCAGGTCGTAATCACTGCATGCCAGAGTCAGGGAAAGATTAGTCATGGCGGGGGCCTCGGTCCAGTTGTTCCAACAAGCGAATCCCTCGAAGGATCGCTTCTTCGGGTACCTTGATCCTTTCAGCAAAATCTCTATCGACGGGCTTGGTTGCATCAATGATCATTTTGGCGGTCAAGATGTCGTGGGTTTGGGAAGGGTCGAGATTATTGCCTTTGACGTTTTTCAAAATATCGACGTCCTGGTCCGCTTGCACGCGGGTGGCCAATGCCCACATCACTTCTTCCTCGTTAAAGACGTCGATGTCGTCATCGACCACGATCACGTTCTTGACGAAATCACATTCGCCCATGGCGACCAAAGCGGCTTGTTTACTCTCTCCCTCGACGCGCTTTCGCAGCGAAATGTAGCAGTTGAAGCGGCCGGTGCCCGAGTTCGGTAAATGAACCGCCTGTACGCTGGGAACCGCTCCCCGAATCCGGTTGTAGAGGCTTCCCTCTTTGGGAACCGCCCCAAGTATCCAGTTGTCCACGTGGCCGACAAAAATGTCCGCGCACGCAGCGCGCTTTTTATGGGCAATGGCGGTTACCCGGACGATATTTTTCAGAACCTCGGGGCCGTAAGTTCCCGGAAACTCACCGAAGGGTCCTTCGACCTCTAATTTGTCGGGTGGCACATAGCCTTCCACGATGACGTCGGCATCCGCCGGAATTAGAAAATCGGCTCCCCAAGTCGTCGAAGGAGTCAAACGCAGGGGTTGCCCCATGACGGATCCGATGACCTGGTAATCATCCTCGCCAAAGGGAGCCACATTCAATGCGCCCAGGTAAAAGGACGGGTGATGATTCACGACAAGGCAGACCGGCATGTCGAGATTCGCTTTGACGTATTTTTGGTGGATAAACCAACTGTGTCTTGGAGACATGTAAATCCCCAGCTGGCGGGGCTCCTGATACATGGTGCGAAGGAAGGCGGCGTTATAGAAACCCCCGTCCAGGTCTTTGACCAAGACCGCCATGTCGATGTATGGCCCGCCGTCCATGTGGTGGTGCCGCACCATCGGGAACATCCGGAGGTCCGCCTGCTCACCGGTATAGATATGTTCGCAGACGGGAGCTGCGGCCCTCTCCACCAAAGAGGGCTGCAACCGGGCCCGCTCCCGCTCCGCGTAGCGAAGGGATACTTCCAGGCGCCAGTCGTTGGGCGAAAGTCCCAGGGCGACGGCGCAGCGTTTGCGGGAGGCAAAAATATTGGCGGCGAGCAGGAAGTCCGAGGGCCGGCCGAAAAGATTTGCCGGCTTTTCAAAAACCACCATTGGATAGCTCTTCTGCCTTTCCAGAGCCGCGAGTAGACCTGTTGCATCGAATTGAGAGGGGTCTACCGGAGCATTGATGGAAAGGAGCTCTTCGGGAAGTGTTTGGGACAGATTTTCCACGAATCGGGAAAAGGAAAGTGCATGCTCCGACATTTACCCTCCCAGTTGCCTCAAGGGCGTTTGTTTGCAATCAGAACTACGGAGCCCGGTGCGTTATGTTTCCAATAGAGTTCGTTAATAAGAACCATAGGTCAACGTGTCATGTCAAGATTCTTCTTGGGCTGTCCGGAATCCTTGGCGCGGCTCATTGTGTTCGGCGCGCTTCAGGGATATGACTGAAGAGGTCAAGGGGAGAAGACACGAGGAGGAGAGTGCGTGATCATGAGCGGTGTTGGTTGCGATGCGGTAAATCCAGGTCGCAAGGGAGGATTCACCGCGGAAAGTGCCAAGCGACCGGCTGACCTTCGTGAAAACGGTCTGAGTCAAATCCTCAGCGTCGGCTTCGCCGGAGAGGCGGCAGAGATAACGAAATATTTTGGGCTGGAAGTCCTGATATATGCTTGCGAAATCTTCCAAACCGGTTCTCCTACGAGACCCTGAAGTTTTGAAAAGACGATTCATTCTTTCAAAGCCTAAGGATTTTTGCAAGGGTTCTTCAGAGCCCTGCGGCAAAGGGAATTTGGAAGAGATGAGGGCGAGGGGATTACTGGATTCCCGCCTTCGCGGGAATGACGGAAAATAAAGAACCCTCACCCTCCACCCTGACCCTCCCCCACAGGATGGGGGGAGGGGATAAGAGAGTGTGCATCTATTTCCCCCTCACCCTTCCCCTCTCCCTCTTTGAGGGCGAGGGGACTACTGGATTCCCGCTCCCCGATTACTACTTTCGGGGACAAGCTTCGCGGGAATGACGAAGAAGCCGGATTTCCCCTGATAGGAGGGAGCAATGGTGCGCAGAAGCGCTTTGCCGAAAGTGCTCTGTCTCACATCTGCATTACTCCTTTTGGCTTTTCTCTCCACCTCTCAGGCGCAGGA
>DATEAK010000183.1:0-2818 GCA_035288405.1 bacterium
ATCGCCCCGGGGCAGACCCGAACCGTTCAGGGACCTGTTTCTGCGGTCGATGTGGAAGGTCGGGGTCTCGTCCTGGAGGTCCCCACTCCCAAAGGGAAGTGGACCGTTGGGGTCACGATCACGAATTCCACCAAGTTTCACGATAGCTTGACACTTCGAGACCTTAAAGTCGGCGAGAGCATCCGGCTCGAATACACTCGGCAAAATGACCGCCTCATCGGAGTCTCCATCTCCAAGGAATCGGCTGCCGCCGAAGCGCGGCCCCCAAAAAGCGAGAAGGAAGGTCCCGAGAAGTCGAAACGCCCTGCAAAGCCTGCGGCTAAGGAGACCCCGGCAAAATAACATCCTTGCCACCGAGAAAGTTCGGCCATAGGGAAAGAGGGAGGTTATTCCCTCTGGAACGACCAAGATTGTCGTGATTCCGCCTGGTTTCGGGGAGTCTCCACCACGGGATTCATCATGCTTACATTGCTAGGGAAGAGCATTCCAGGCATATTGATCATCCGACCTCTACCGCGACTGATCTTTTGTCAGATTTTCTGTCTCCTGATTCTTCTTCCCCTGCTTTCTCTGCAAACAGACGCTGAGGTCATCTTTCACAAACTCGGACAATTTGAGATCATCCAAGGCAAGCCCGGCGTGGTCATCGGGGTGCCCCACGGAATTGCAGATCCTTATACGGATGTAATTGGTTACGCCTTGGCGCTCCGCACAGGTGCCGGAGCTGTGATTGCCACCCGCTTCTGCTGTCGCTGGACCGACCACCGCCGCATCAACGTGAATCGCCCCACGGAGAGAGCGGGAGTTCCTCCCCCGCTTGAGGCGCTGACTGACAGGGCAACGGAAATATACGAACTCTACCGCAAGTTGGTCCACCAGGCAGCCCAGGGTCCGTTGGGTCTCTATTGGGAGATTCACGGCAACAACCGTTCGGAAAGCACCGGTCAAATTGAAGTCGCGACGGTCGGAGTGGACCGGGACCTGGCCCGTGAGATCAAAGAGAGCTACTTTTCGATCAGAGACACTGTGCTGGAGACAGAGACGGGAGTCCTCAAACTCGATTTCAAAATCGAGCCGCTGGACCAAGTCCATTTTTCGGCCCGCTCCGCTAAAAACTGGGAGGTGTTCCAAGATGCTGCACTGGTCCTCCAGTTGGAACTTCCGAAGGCCGTGCGATTTAAGAAAACTCCGCGGGAGGCCTATATACGGATCCTTGCTGAGTGGATGGAATCCGTTATGAGAACAGTTGGCAAAACCAGGATCCTTCAAGTGCAAAGGAGCAAGCCACTGGAGAATCCATGACGGAATGGATCCGGGAGGAGGAGTACAGAACACATGAACGCAGGGTAGCACACAATCACCGTTCGATCGCTTATTTCGCGAGTGTGCGCCCCCGGGCCGGATTGTTGACAATCAGTTCCGTGAAACCTATAATTTAAATTGTCACCCACCGTGAGGAGGAAAACACATGGAATATGTTGCGCTTCTTCTATCGATTATTTCTTTAGTTGTAGCAATCCTGGCCTATGCCCGAACCGGAGGGATTAAGGAGGTAAAGGCGCAAGTAAGCAGCCTGGGCACCTCGGTGGAATCGGTTCGAGAAAAAACCGCTGACGCGCTGGGTAAGGTGGAAAAGCTGATTCGTGGCTCCGAAAAAACCTGAAAAGAATGATTAAAGGGAGAGGAGGATGCGCCCATGACTCGCATACGGTCCGGCAATGTTCGTTTCCTTATACTCGTGCTGGGATCTCTTGCAGCCCTGTGGGGGTGCGCACGGACAGGTGTGTTGCCCATCGACCTTTCCTATACCCCCTCGGCACCAGCGGCCAAAGCGGAACCTGATGTGGCGCGGTTGACCTTCGGAGTGGCCCAGTTCGTTGATAACCGCCAGCAGAAGGAATTTGTGGCGGAAATTCCCTGGCCCTCTGGGGTGGCCCAGTACAAGCCCACCAAGCTCCTGGGCGCCATCATTGCGGAAGCAGTGGGGAAACGCCTGGAGGCAGCAGGGTTGAAGGTTGTTCAGCTAGGGGAGACCTGGAACCTCGAACCTGGCAGCCTGAAAGATAACTGGCCTGACGTCGTCATCGGAGGCAGGATTGACCAATTCTGGGCCACAACCAACACGAACGACGCCATTCACAAGGTTGATGCCGACGTGAACCTGACACTGATCGTGGCTACGCCCCATGGGAAGCGGATCATTTACGAAAAGGGGATCATTGGCAGGGCCGATGACACCCGTCTTGTGAGTTATGAGAGCCGAGTGAAAAGCGCACTTAGCAACACGTATTCCACTTCGATCGATGAGTTTTTCAAAGACTCTCTTCTCATGAGGCAGCTCTCGACTGTCCGACGCTAGACGGGGAACCCCGCATAAACTGGTCTCAATCGGAACCAGGCGGACCAAAGCGGACTTGCTATTGTGCCTGTTGAGGACCGGAAGGATTCTTCTTCCCCGTGCCGCGATAGCGCCCCCAGGCGCGCAGTCCCCAACCCAAAAAGAAACCGAACACGAGGGGAATGAGCACCAGCAGCGCACTGGACAGGCTGAAGGTCCAGAGCAAAAAGTGGACCTTCACCCGGTTCCCCGTTCTGCAAAGCGAACACGAGAAGCACGGCATTGTCTTGAGGAGATCACGGTTCAACGTTGAAGCGGACTTCCACCTGCCGGGAGGTAAATAGGCCATGAACGACTTCTTCCAAAGCGGTGATATTACGACCCTGCACCGGCTCGGTTCCCTCGATCTCAAAAAACTTGAGGCAGAGCTTTGCGTTTTTGGGCAAGAAAATCCCATCGCCTTGGTCTTGCCTTGCCTCT
>DATEAK010000184.1:0-3246 GCA_035288405.1 bacterium
CGTCCACCGAAGCTGCGATCTTGTTCCATAGTTCCACAAACGGAGGGTTATCCAATTCTTTTCCCATGGCGCGGGAGACTTCCTGGAGCACATCCCCCAGGAACCGAACGCCCGACGGAGGATTTATAACTCGCCGGAGACGCTGCACCCGGCCGTTGCCATTCGTAAAGGTTCCATCCATCTCCAGATGCCATGGCAAGGGGAAAGCGACAGAAGCCGCCTCTACCGTCGGGGTTTGGAGTAAATCCAAAACCGCGAGAAATTCAAGCCCGTCCAATAAACTCTTGGACCATCCGGGCTCCGCCAACAGGTCTTCCCTGACCACGAGGAGACCTTTCATCGTTCCCTTTCGGACCGCCTCTTGCATGCCGCTCATATCGAGGCCTCCGTCCGTCGGAACCAGCCCCACGGCTCTGGCCCCGGCGCTGTTTGGAGTCTTATCGCCGCGCAGAAGCAGATGATCTTCTTTAAAGTCCCGTCCCTCATGCTGTGCTTCCCGCAAGCGGAAATCCAGGTGCTTTGTACCGAGAACGTCGTGCGCGAACTTCTTCAGCAGGTAGGCTTCCTCGTTCGTGCAGCGGCCGGACCCGATCACCCCTACAGCTTGACACCCATCTCGTGAAATGATCTGTGCAAAGCCCTGAGCACAGGCCAAAACGGCTTCCTCCCAAGAACAACTCGCGCGGCCGGTCTGGCTCTTGATCCGGGGACTCAACAGGCGCCCTTCTCTGACCCCGCGATCGAACTCGAAGCGCCCCGTGTCGCACATCCAGAGGCCGTTCACCTGCTCATTCTCCCGAGGTTCCACACGAACTACTTCGGGTCTGACGTTGCGGACACTGACATTGACGTTGCAGCCCGCACTGCACAGGCCGCAAATCGTTTCCATCTTTCGAATATCCCAGGGCCGGGCCCGGAAGCGGTATTCCCGGCTGGTAAGAGCCCCCACCGGGCAGAGGTCGATGACATTGCCGGAGTAGTGGTTGCTCAGCTCGCGGCCCGGATGAACTCGGATTTCCGCATGAACCCCGCGATTAAACACGCCCAGCTCGCCGGTGCCGACAACGTCCGAGCAGAAGCGTACGCACCGCGTACAAAGGATGCAGCGTTCGGCGTCAAAGACGATATGAGGACCGATGGGAAGGTGTTTGACACGGACCAGTTTCTCATCTACGAAGCGGGTGTGTCCGGGCCCGTATCTCAGTGTGTAATCCTGCAGCGGGCACTCCCCCCCCTTGTCACAAATAGGGCAGTCAAGGGGATGATTCAGCAGAAAAAATTCCAGAATCGCCTGCCGGGATTTGACCACTGCCGGAGTGCCGGTCCGGACTTCCATGCCCTCCCGCACCACCGTGGAACAAGCGGCCTGGAGCTTGGGCATTTTATCGATTTCTACATGGCACATTCGGCAGGTCGCCACCACCCGCAGCTTTGGATGGAAACAATACCGAGGAATTTCGATGCCGGCATGCTGCGCTGCCTGGATGACGTTAATCCCGTCCGGAACCGTGATCTCCTTGCCATCAATGGTCAACTTGGGCATTCTCTTCTCCTGCACAGAAAATCCCCCGCCTTCTTGCCCTCTCTCGCAAAGAGGGGGAGGGGGGGGCTCGGAAGTGCTCTCAAGACACAGAACTGGTAACCAGTCCGGAAGATCTGGAATCGGCCTCTGGAACCGCCGGCAGTTTCCCTTTTGATTCGAGGGCTACCAGCAAACGTTCCTTGTCATAGATAAAATTCTTAGGGTTATCCATGGAAAACTCCATCTGCGGACCCAGGATAATTGCGTCCACAGGGCAAACTTCTTCACAGTAACCGCAAAAGATGCAGCGAAATTCGTTAATCTCGTAAATTTTACAGTAACGCTCTCCGGGAGAGTAACGTTGCTCCTCCGTATTTTCCGCTGCTTCCAGGTAGATACATTGAGCGGGACGTACGGCCGCGCACAAGCCGCATCCAATGCAACGCTCCAGTCCATTTTCGTGGCGCTCAAGCCGGTGTAGACCCCGGGCACGGGGGACGCTCGGGCGTTTCTGTTCCGGATACTGGACCGTTATCGGTCTGCTAAAAAGACGCCGGAGCGTCAGTGAAAATCCTTGGATAAGCTCAACAATCACGTCTCTTCTCTCCTCCCCACAATTTGCTCACCCGTCCACTGAATGGAACCTTGAGAGGTCTTCAGGGCCATTAACGATCCACTTCGCCGAGGACAAAATCCATGCTGCCGACAATGGCGATCACATCCGGAATCATCTTCCCCTCGATGAGAAAGGGGATCGCCTGCACATTGAGAAAGGACGGGGGGCGAACACGGACACGCCAGGGCATATTCGAGCCGTTACTGACAATGTAATAGCCCATTTCCCCCCGCGGTCCTTCGACGCTGAAGTAGACCTCTCCAGCCGGCGGAGAAAATCCTTCGGTTGCCAGCTTGAAGTGATGGATCAGGTCTTCCATACTCGACTTAATTCGTTCCTTTTCGGGAAAGACCACCTTTGGATTGTCGGTCCGCACCGGCCCTGTCGGGAGAACCTTCAAAGCCTGGTTGATAATCCGGACGCTCTCCCGCATCTCCAGGATGCGGACGATGTAGCGGTCAAAGGTGTCCCCCACCTCCCCCACAGGTACGCGGAAATCAAACTGGTCGTACAGAAGATAGGGAGATGACTTGCGGATGTCCCAGTTGACACCGGAAGCGCGTAAATTGGGCCCGCTCAAGCTGTACTTCAGGGCATCGGCACCCGAGAGCACCCCGACACCCTTGGTGCGCCTAAGCCAGATCGGGTTGTTTGTGAGGAGAGTCTCGTATTCATCCACCTTGGCCGGAAATTCTCGCAGAAATTCCACCAGTTTTTCACTCCAGCCTGCGGGCAAGTCGGCCATGAGACCCCCGATGCGGTTATAGCTGGTCATCATCCGCACGCCGGAGGCCATCTCGAAAAGGTCGAGAATTTTTTCCCGCTCACTAAAAGCGTACAAAAACGGGGTCGCCGCCCCCAATTCCAGAGCTTGAGTGGCCAGCCAGACGAGATGGCTGCCGATGCGGTTGAGCTCCGCCCAGATCACCCGAACGCACTCAGCCCGTGGTGGAACCTCCAAACCCAGGAGTTTCTCCACAGCCATGGTGAAGGCCAAGTTGTTGGAGACCGTGGACAAGTAGTCCATGCGATCCGTATAGGGGATGCACTGGTGGTAAGTCTTATACTCCATGTTCTTCTCAAAGCCTGTATGCAGGTAGCCGATATG
>DATEAK010000185.1:0-2806 GCA_035288405.1 bacterium
CGGCATGGTGTTCCAATCTTACGCTATCTGGCCCCACATGACCGTTTTTGAGAACGTGGCACTACCTCTGACCCAGGGAAAGAAGAAGCTTCCCAGATCAGTGGTTCAGGATCGAGTCAACGAAGTTATCCGGCTTGTCCAACTGGAGGGACTCACGGAGCGGCCGGCCCCTTTGCTCAGTGGGGGCCAGCAGCAAAGAGTCGCCCTGGCTCGGGCGCTGGCAATCAAGCCGCAAGCCCTCCTTATGGATGAACCTCTCAGCAACCTGGACGCTCGGTTACGGGAGGATGTTCGCTCTGAGATTCGAAGCTTGGTGAAGAAGGTAGGTGTCACCGTGTTATACGTGACACACGACCAAGTGGAAGCGATTGCCTTGGCCGATCGAATCGCCATTATGGGTGATGGGCAAATTCTCCAGGTGGGCTATCCTCAAGAACTCTATCATCACCCTGTTAATGCTACTGTAGCAGAATTCTTCGGACGCATGAACTGGTTAGAAGGCAAAACTACGGAAGAGGGTCTCTTGCAGACAGAGATTGGAACGCTTCATGCTGATGCAGTAGGGAATGTTGGCTCATCAGTGCTCGTTGCGGTCAGGCCGGAGGACGTCCAACTAAGTTCTTTCCCTTCTGGTAAGGTCAACGAGTTTGAGGGAGAGATACTCAATACTACTTTTCTAGGAGACTACAGCCTGTACCAGGTTCAGTTCCAAACGAAAATAATATTGAAAAAGGACATGGGAACTCCCAGCTTGTGCGGAAAGGTGTTCTTCTGGATTCCTAAGGAGAAGATCAGAGTGTTCCCCAAAGCTCCACAAGGTGGCAAAACTATGGCGGGAATATCTTCTTATGATTGAGCTTTGCATAAATAATGGAAAGTTATCCCCAATTTCACTATGCGTGGGACAGGAGACCTCAAGGAACCGCTCAGCAAGTGGAAAAGCGGCGCCGGCAGGCGATCCCGCTGCTAAAGGCGGGCAAGAACCTTTCGGCAATGATCTGTGTCGCAAGCACGTCGGTAAGTTCGGCCTCCGACCGGCGCCAGACATACTAAGCCAACGGTTTGTAGGGACTGCGACCCAAACCGACTCCTTGCCTTCCCTCCAAACTCTCCGAGTCCCAGAGAAGCAAGGGGTCCCTGGCCGCTGGGTATCGGACCGGATTTATGGATACTCCAACGAATGGCCGAGGTGATCAATCAACAGTATAGGCTTTCCTCAGGACATGCTTGTGGAACCACAAAAATGATTTCTTCAACATCCATGTGCTAATCACGGAGAGAATAGAGAAGGAGAAGAGGAGATCAGGAATGCCGAAGGATTTGCACACCTGGATTGAAGATGTGGAGCGAATGGCCCCCGGGGAATTGCTCCGGATTGAAAAGGGAATCAGCCCCCAGTTTGAGGTATTGGCTTTAGTCAAGCACTTCGAGGATCGGGGTCAGGGGCCTGCTTTCCTTTTCGAGAACATCCTGAATCTGCAAGGAGAGCGTTCCGAGTTTCCCTTGCTGACGAACACTCACGCCAGCCGGGTCAAGCTGGGGGTGACCTTCGGAGTTTTACCAGAGGAGGTCCGGCGCAATCCTGGATTGCCGACCCAGATCATCTCCGATCGCTCCAGCCGGCGGATTAAGCCCGTTGTGGTCTCTCCCTCCGAAGCACCCTGCAAGGAGAGAGTGCTGTCCGAATCAGAAACGGATCTCGGAATCTTTCCCGCTCTGACCCACCATGAGCTTGACATGGGCCCTTACATGACCATGGGGGTGGTGGGAGCGAACCCGGACACGGGGAATCACAATCTCTCCTGGCACCGGCTCATGATCAAGTCTGCCAAGCGAGCGGGAATCCACATCGTCCCCCGGCACCTCTGGGCTTACTTCCAGAAGGCGGAAAGCAAGGGTGAACCCTTGCCCGTCGCCTACATCCTGGGACACCATCCGGCGTTCCTTGAGGCCATGTCCTGGGGCTTGACGATCGACGAGTCCGAGTACGAAGTGGCCGGCGCCCTTCTCGACGAGCCCCTGCGTCTGGTGCCGTCGGAAACTTGGGGGAGGAAGCTCCTGGTCCCGGCCGACGCGGAAATCATCATCGAGGGAGTCATCCTCCCCGGTGTGAGAGAGCCCGAGGCTCCCTTTGCAGAATGGGTCGGCTACTATGCCCCCCAGCGCATGAACCCGGTCTTCGAAGCACGCGTCATCACCTGCCGCCGGGATGCAATCTATATGAACAATATCCTGGGCTTTCCTCATCGGGACAACCTGGGGGCGTACGGGATGGAAGCGGCAGCATTAAAGAAGATTCAGGAGATCGTCCCCGAGGTGACGGTGCTTAACCTGGCAGACTATCCCATGCAGGGGCTGATCCAGATGAAGAAGAAGCGGGAAGGAGATGCCAAGCGTGCGGCCTACGCCCTTTTGGGATCGCTCCTGCAAGTAGAAAACGTGTACATCTTTGACGAGGACGTGGACATTTACAATCCCGCCGATGTGCTCTGGGCTCTAGCCTCCCGTGTACAGCCGGGAAAGGACGTGGAGATCCTGCGGGGAATGAGGACCAGCGGTCTAGATCCTTCCATTGAGAGGCTCGATCTTTCGGACGGCATGATCATCGACGCTACGAAACCCGTGGACCGTCCCTTCGTGGAGCGGCTCAAGGTCCCGCCGGACGTCCTGGAGCGGATTCGGCCGGAGGAATACGTGCGCCCGGGCGTGCTGGCGCGCTGAGGAGGTTGTTCATGGCGAAGACAATCATGATCGCATGCCCCCACTGCGGCACCCGATTTACCCTTCACAATGAAGATTTTTACGG
>DATEAK010000186.1:0-4805 GCA_035288405.1 bacterium
TTCATGACCAAGCTCTATGCGCAATAGAACGCGGAGACAGCAAGCCGGGATTTGAGGAAACCGAGGAAAAAGGAGACGTTCGTATGACAGGCCAGGCACCAATGGAAAACGCCTACGAGGCGGCGATGAATGCCCAGGACAGAGAACTGGAGCGGCACAGAACAGGCACCGTCGTCGTCCGGGACGAGGACCGTCCCTGGGAAAAGACCCGCCAGGGAAGAATCCGTTATTTCCTGATCCCGGATCTTCACCCGGACACTGTGCTCCAAGACTGGAGGGTGTTTTCTCAGGAGATCCGCACCCAATCCGGGAAACATCGCCATCAAGGGGGAGTGTCCATCTACATTCTTGATGGGCAAGGCTATACGATCGCAGACGGCAAGCGATACGACTGGGAAAAGGGGGACCTTCTCACGCTCCCCGTGAAGCCCGGAGGCGTCGAGCATCAGCATTTCAACACAAACCCGAACGGCCCGAGCCGGTGGATGGCTTTTATCTACCTGCCTTTATCCAACTACGTGGCACTTCACCTGGAGCAGGTGGAAGTCTCACCCGAATATAATCGCTGAGAGTGAACGAATGAAATCATAGAGGTGAACAGATGGCTCAAACCCGTTATGATGAACTCATGAAGTTGAGGGATAATGATCGTGAACGGATCGCGCAGTCCACGGTCTGCGTGAAAGGAAAAGAAATCCCCTGGGAGACCAACCCGCAGGGAATCATGAAATGGTACATGCATCCGTGCAATGACAGCACGGCCCACAAGTTCCTTATCTTCGCCTCCCAGCAAATCCCGGCGGGAAGCCGCAGTGGTAAGCTGAAACATCAGGGCGGCATCGTGGTCGTCGTTGTAGAAGGCAAAGGGTACACCACAATCGACGGCGTCCGTTATGATTGGAAACAGGGGGATATCGTGCAGCTTCCCATCAAACCGGAAGGCATCGCCTTCCAGCACTTCAATACCGGAACGGAGCCGGCACTGCTGATTCACGCCGAGCCTAACCTGGCCGGCACGGTAGGGATTGACCGGGGCTGCGGTTTCGAGCAAATTGAGGCTGCGCCGGAATATTCCGGTCCGAAGAACGCTTAGAGCGAACAAGCAGCGCACGCTTTACTAACTCCCTCTCCTCTCCTCTTGGGGAGAGAGTCAGGGTGAGGGGGAAAGCGCCGACAAGACAGGCGCAAGAAACGAATCTGGAAGGGGACACCCATGGACACTACAGGAAAAGCTCCGGCCTCCCGCTACCAGCTCAAGCTGGAGGCTCTCAAGAAAGCCGCTCGTGAAGAAGGGCTCGGCAGCGTGATTCTGTACAGCAGCGGGCAGCTCAGCATGCTCGAGGTAAACCCCGTGCTGTGGATTTCCGGATACCTCCCCATGGGAGCCCACAGCCTGGCGCTGGTCACCGAGAACCGCGATCCGGCCCTCTTTTTGAGCCTGCCCTGGGACGTGGGCCGGGCCAAGCGTCAAAGCTGGATCCAGGACGTGCAAGCGCCCTCCGATATGGCGCAAGCGTCTCACGCCTGGCTTGCTTCCGCCGGGGTCGCCGATAAGCCCGCCGGGCTCATCGGTGGAGATTTCATGCCGGCGACCCTTTACGACCGGCTGGCCCGCGTCGCTTCCGTGGGAATTCAAAAGGCCGATGGGCTCCTGAGTGCACTGGATAAGTTCCCGGACCCGGAAGATCGGGAGCGTCTCAGAGAAGCCGGGAGGCTCGCCGACCTGGGATTTCAGGCCATCTTAGATCACGCCCGGGTCGGGATGCGCGAGAGCGATCTGGCCGCGGAGATGGAATATGCCATGCGCTCCCGCGGTGCCGAGGATAATTTCGGAATGGTCTCTGCTTCCGATCACAACCACGGAGTCCACCCCCCCCAAGATCGCAAGCTCAAACCGGGCGACATTATCATTGCCGAAATCACGCCGGCGATCGGCGGGCACTTCGTCCAGCTTTGCCGCACGGCCACTCTGGGCCCGGCCTCGACCCTGGTGAAGGAAAAATTCAAGGTCCTGGAGGAATCTTTTGCGCGAAGTCTGGCCGTGACCAAGCCCGGACACCGGGCGGGCGAGATCGCCATCGCCATGAATGAAGTTTTCGGCAAGGCAGGGTATGCCGAGTACTGCCGGCCGCCGTACATGCGGGTGAGGGGCCATGGACTCGGATTCCAAACCATGCCGTTTGAAGAGATCGTCGAGGAGAATCAGTCCGAGATCAAACCCGGGATGGTTTTCGTCGTGCACCCGAACCAGTACATTCCGGAAACGGGCTACCTGATGCTCGGCGACACCGTGCAGATCACCGAGAACGGCCACGAGCTCCTGACGAAAACCGAGCCGAAGCTCTTCTCGATCGAGATCTAAATGATCCCCTCACCGAATTCTTCCCTCGCCCCGGAGGGGGAGAGGGTCAGGGTGAGGGGAAAATTCAGTTGCTCGTAAATTATTTTTTGAATTTGGTATTCAGGAGGAATTATGGAGACTTTACATCCCGCACTCAAACGCGGCCTCAGCATCTGGGATCGCGATCGCATGCCCCGCGAGGAATTCGAAAAGAGGATCAGCGCAATCCGCAAGCAGATGGCGGTTCATAACACGGACTTGCTCCTGGTCTACGGAGATTGTTACCGGTACGGAAACATGGCCTACGTGAGCCATTACCTCCCCAAAAACCGCGGGGCTCTGGCGATCCTGCCCCGGGAAGGAAATCCGGCCCTCATCATCAAGGAGCCCAGCCGGAACAACCCCTTCTCGCGCACGCTCACCTGGATGGAGGAAGTAGCTTCTCTTCCTAAATACGACAAGGGTCTGCAGGACTTCCTGAAGAACCAGAACCTCACTCCCCGCTCGATCGGACTTGTAGGACTCTCGGAACAGCTTGGCGCTGGAGAAGTAAAAGCCGTACGACAGGTCATTCCAGGAGCACAGTTTCAGGAATGGACCCACATTCTGGAGCCCCTGCGCCTCGTCAAGACAGAAAGAGAACTTGCTCTGATCCGCGAAGCTTCCACAATTGCCGAGCATGCCGTCCTCGCTTTTCAGAAGGAGTGCCGTGTAGGGAATAAAGAAGTTCAGGCGGGTGCCGCCGCCGAACGAGTTGCCCGTCTTGCCGGTGCCGAAGACGTCCGCATCCTCCTGGCCCGAGGATCGGAGCCTGAGATTGGGTTGAGACCACCCGAAGGAGCCTCTCTCTCATCGGGTGACACTGTCCTTTTCTACGTAGCGGTTGCTTTCCAGCGTTACTGGTCCGAGGTGGGACAGACCCTGTGCCTTGGGAATCCTTCCGAGGAAGTTCGCTCCGCCCACGAGCGCCTCAAAAAAATCCACGGTCGTTTGGTTCAGGAATTGGGTGCCGGGAAGCCGATCTCTGCCACCGTTTCCCAGATCGATGACCCCACGGTATTATCCAGGCAGCTTTCTGCTTCTCTGCGAACCTACGGTTTCGGGAATGGCATCGGGCTTGATCCAGAGGAAGCCCCGGTTCTTTCGGAAACCAATCAGTCAACTCTTCAAGAGGGAATGACTCTGACGATCCGCCTCTGCGCTCACGGTCCCGGTTTATCCAGCGCATTGCTGGCCAGGCCTTACGAGGCCATCCGCGCAGGGCTAAGACCACTAACGTCCTTGAGCCCCGAGATCATGACCTGCTGAAGGAAATCAATCCTGAAGTCCGAGGGCAGAAACTATCGAGATTGCCTCTTGGGTGCCAGTCTTTCTTCGGGGCGAAGAGAGACCCGTTTCAGGCCAAGCTTTCGGCTCAGAGCTTGTGCCTCGCGACTCGGCCTTGAAGGAAGCCTTCTTAGCGGCTTGCCTTTCGAGCGCTTGTAATTTTCCTCCCGGACGTCGTGAATCCAGCGCAGGGAATCGCTTTCCCACTTTTCAACCATAGAGCACCTCTTCGGGAGAAATCAGGTCAATCAGAGGGTACCCAAAGCGAAGGTTTACAGAATGGATCAACCGTTTTCTCCGCAAGTTGACAAGATGCTTAAAGTTCCAGGAAACTAAGGCTTCAACCCCCGCGACAGAGGCAACTGCCACATGCCTGGCGTCGTCACGGAATCGGGGAGGGACAATCCGAAAGCCCAAATAGGCCTCCGCCAGTTCCAAGGTTTCCGATGATTCTGGAAGAACCATTGGTCCCACTTCGCTAACCAACTCTTCCAGAGCCGGTCGCAGATGGGCAGGTGCTCGAGCAATTTCGTCAAGGACCACATCGGAAATATAGAGGTCGTCCCTCCGCACCTTTGCCCTCCGGAAAAACGACCGCGTTGTTTCTTCCCTGCCCGGCGGTTCTTCGTCGAAGATGGCCCCAAAGACTGAAGTGTCGAGATAAAGACGCATTTGCCAACGATTCTATGCTCCAAGTAACTGTCTGACAAGCGCTTTTTGGGGTGAGTACGGCCTCCACGGGAACGGACCGGCAGCCGCAACACCCAACGCGTTGGCCTTCTTCTTCTCGACCCCGCGCCAAGATCCTACTCCTGATCATCCTACTCGTGAGTAGGATCTTTGGGGGGGAACCCCCAGCACTCCAACAGCCTCTGGATCCATCCTTTGCTTATCGGTTCCAGTTCGGATTTTCTCACAACAGCTATTTGGAGATAAAGGAAACGGCTGTGGCGCTCAAAGCATGGAGGCGCACCTTTGATCGCTTGGTAGCTTCCACCTACGAACGGGTGAGTGCGCACGTGGTCCGGAAACACGAAGAGGATCTTTTCCTCCTACAGCGCATCGGCCGCTGGTGGGACCGGAATCAGGAGATCGACCTCGTGGGCGTAAACGACTCAGAAAATTCGATTCTCTTCGG
>DATEAK010000187.1:0-3581 GCA_035288405.1 bacterium
GGCTGCCACAAACAATCTGGCTGCCATCGCGGAACACTCCTCCTGGACGGAGCGCCGGGCCGACGAAGCCGAGCGTGACCTCGTGGACTTGAAGAAGATCCAGTTCATGGGTAAGCACCTGGGGAGTGAGTTTTGGGGGCATATTTCCGGAGTTACCCGCTTTGGATTCTTCGTAGAACTCGATGACTATTTCGTCGAAGGGCTCGTCCCTCTGGTATCCCTGAAGGACGATTACTACGTCTTCGATGAGGTCCGGCATACCCTACGAGGAGAACGGACACACAAAGCGTTTCGCCTTGGAGACAGGGTGCAGATCCGGGTGGAGAATGCCAGCGTCGAACTGCGGCAAATCGACTTCTCGCTGGCCGAAGCGGCCCGGGCCGTCCGGCGCCGCCGCCGTTGAAGAAATCGCCCCACTCCTCAACTATTGACAAGGTGAAATCCTTGGGTTTAAGATGCCCGCGATTGAAAGGGAGCGGGGGGGACTTTTAGTAGGAATCAAAGCTTCATGTCCAGTCCAGTCGCCGTCTATCCGGGGACCTTCGATCCGCTGACCTATGGTCATGTTGACATCATCCAGCGAGCCCTCTGTATTTTTGACCACCTCATTGTGGCGATTGCAAACAACCCCGAGAAGTCTCCTCTCTTCAGCATCCCCGAGCGCAGCGAACTCATCGAGAAAGCCGTGAAGGACCTCGCTCCCCGTATCACCGTAGACTCCTTCAATACCCTTCTGGTGGAGTACGTGAAGAGCAAGAATGCAAGTGTGATCATCCGGGGGCTCAGAGCCTTATCGGATTTCGAGTACGAGTTTCAGATGGCCCTCATGAACCGGGATCTCGACAAAACGGTGGAAACCGTCTTCATGATGCCCAACGTTCGCTATTCTTTCGTGAGCTCCCGGCTGGTGAAGGAGGTCTTCCAGTTCGGAGGAGATATTTCCGCCCTGGTCCCTTCCCACGTTTCTGAGGCCCTCAAGGCCAAGTATCCTCGCTAGGTTTTTCGTGGTGCCCGCCACCGGAAAGGAGAGAGTGTGCCATGTCCCTGGCCCAGCGCATTAATCGGATTCAGCCTTCCGCCACCCTGGAAATGACGGCCCTTGCCAACTCGATGAAGGCCCAGGGGATCGACGTGATCGGTCTGGCCGCAGGAGAACCTGACTTCGACACGCAGGACCACGTCAAGGAAGCGGCCATCGCCGCACTGAAGGCCGGATTCACCAAGTACACGCCGGTGGGAGGGACGAACGATCTCAAGGAGGCCATCTGCGAGAAGTTCCAGCGTGAAAACGGAGTTTCCTACAAGCCCGCGGAAGTGACCGTCTCCTGCGGGGCCAAGCACTCGCTCTACAATCTTTTCCAGGTCCTCTTCGAAGCCGGAGACGAGGTTTTGATCCCCTCTCCTTACTGGACTTCTTATCCCGATATGATCGTCCTCACGGACGCCAAGCCCGTCATCGTTGCCTCCACGATGGAGAGCGGCTATAAGATCACTCCGGAGATTTTGAAGCGCCATATCAACTCAAAGACCAAGGCCCTCATTCTGAACAGCCCCGCCAACCCCACGGGAGTCGCTTACAGTCCGAAAGAGATCAAGGACCTCGTGCAGGCGGCTATGGACCACAATCTCACCATCATCTCGGACGAGATTTACGAGCACATTACCTTCGACGGCTTCCAGCAGCAGTGCGTCGCCGCCCTGAGCGATGACGTGAAAAAGCGAACCATCACGGTGAACGGACCCTCCAAGACCTACGCCATGACCGGCTGGCGAATCGGCTTCCTGGCCGGACCCACTGAAATCGTCTCAGCAGTCACCAAGCTCCAAGGGCAGAGCACATCGAACCCCACCTCCATTGCCCAGAAGGCCACCGTGGCGGCTCTCAAGGGACCTCAGGATGAGATTCGCCGCCGCTGCCAGGAGTTCGAGCGCCGCCGCAACGTAGTGATTGAAAAGCTGCGCACGATGCCCGGCGTGAGCGTGGTGAAACCCAACGGAACCTTCTACGCCTTCCCGCGCTTCGACGGGGCCTTCGGCAAGCGTTCCGGAGACAAGGTCATCAACGCTTCGGGAGACCTGGCCACCTATCTTCTTAAAGAAGCCCAGGTGGTGACGGTCCCCGGCGATGCCTTTGGCGATGACCGGGCCCTGCGTCTCTCGTTTGCCACTTCCATGGAGATTATCGAGGAAGGTCTCAAGCGCATCGGCACCGCGCTGCAGAAGCTTTCCTGATTGCTGAAGACCTGCCGCTCGTCTTTACTTCCCCTCACCCCCCTTTCCCCCAGCGCGGGGGAAGGCAGGGATGGGAGGAAAATTTCCATCAAACCCTCTCTCAGGGAAAAGAGAGCGAAAGCTTTCCTCGATGAACTCCTCTGGTTTACGGAAGCCATCGCTGCCCAGAAAGCGAAAGAGAAATAGTTACGGTGTAGACCGGCGAGTTGCCGGCAAAATGCGGGAGTATCCCGATCAGCAGACACGATCGTGAGATCCGAAGAGATTCGCAAAGGAGTTTCACATGACAAAAAAACTGTTTTTGCCCATCCTGGTCCTGATTGTCTCATCTCTAAGTACAACCGCAGTCTACGCCGCCAGCGCGGAGGACTATCTGAACAGTGGAAACAAAAAGTTTATGAGTCGCGATTACAGCGGTGCCATCGCCGATTTCACGAAGGCGATTCAGTTGAGCCCACGAAATGCAAAGGCTTATTCCAGCCGCTCCAACGTCGAATACTTCATCAAAGATTATTCCGCCGCACTCAAGGATGATAACAAGGTGATTGAATTGACTCCGAAAGACCCGGAAGCTTACGTGAGCCGCGGTAGCACCAAAGACGGGCTCAAAGATTATGCGGGTGCAATCAAAGACTACACCAAGGCAATTGAGTTAGATCCCGAACAGGATATAGCTTATAACGCACGTGGTGCAGATAAATCCAGATTAGGGGATAAGAAAGGTGCGATGAGTGATTTTAACAAGGCGATCGATCTGAATCCTAAATTTGAACGTGCGTATTATAACCGCGGTTTTGCGAGATCTAAATTGGGTGACTTTAAAGGGGCAGTCGCGGATTGGAACAAAGCGATCGAATTGGATCCCCTCAACAAAAAAGAATTAGAACCCCGGATCAACGCGGCCAAATCGAAACTGAAGAAATAATAAGGAATATCAGGGCCACCTTGAGAAGGTTTCTGCCGTGATATGCTAGCACGATGCGGGAGTATGCTGATCGGGACACTCAAAAGTTAGATTTTCCAAAATCCCACTCAAAACGTCGGCCGGTACATTCCGGCATATCGCAAAGCGGAGTTCAGTTCTTGAATTACACCGGAAGAATCGGAGTGTAGGTGTTCCAGTGAATCGTTAGGCTGAGTCCACTCGATACCGACCGGCGGGAGTGCAGATGACAATTGCCAAAACCTCTACCAGGCCGATGGGCCCCATCGAGTGGACACTTCTGATAACTCTGTCGATCATCTGGGGCGGCTCGTTTTTCCTCAACGGAGTCGCCGTTCACGGGCTGCCCCCCCTCACGATCGTCGTCCTGCGTCTCGCCCTGGCGGCGATCGTGCTCAACGGGATC
>DATEAK010000188.1:0-9987 GCA_035288405.1 bacterium
CCCTCAAGGCCGCCTGGTAGAGCAATGGGTGGTGCCAAACCCACAGGTCAATCACATAGACAAGCCAGGCAACCGGTATGAACGTCAAGAATTGAAGGGCACGACGAAAGGAGGAGTCCTTAACCAACAGGCGACCGACGATCGTCCTGAGTTTTTTCGGGAGCCCCCACAAGGAAGCGGGAAGAGGGTTGGACAAGAGAAGAAACAACGGGGCGATCATGATGAGAAGAAGGTGCTGGACCATGTGCATGCTGAGGGACTCTTCCGCAAGTGCATCGATGGGAGAGACCAAGGCAAGGAAAATTGCTCCGAGTCCCGTCAGGTAAAGACCTAGCTGCCACCAGGGAACAACGCGGGGAGACCGGATTCTAAGACGAAGCCAGCCGGCCGTATACGCCAACCCAAAGAGGAATAAGATCGCCAGAACATCCGCCCGCCAGTCCCACTGACTCCACGATGTTCCCGCCTCCGGGCTATGAGCCCAGACAGAAACCGGCAGGAAGGAAAGAAGGACACCGGCGAATAGGGTGAGAGCAGATTTCACGTGGTTCTTCCTTTTGGGTTCATTTCTCGAACAAGCCCTCGGGACTTTCGTCCGAAACTTGCATCAAGGGACGGCCTTGATTGCATGCTGCTATTCAGCATTTAAGCCCAAAATGAACCCGGGCGCCAGTCCCGGATTTTTGAGTCATCTCCTCCTCTCTCCCAGCAAGCTGCGATTCACGTTGTTTCAGCATGCGCTCTTCCCCCAGGGCACAGAAGGCCTCGTGCCCTTGACACTTCAGGTACGTGTGGTTAACTGCATGTAATTTGGAGGGGGAGTCACCCCCTCAAGCTTTTTCGTCTGGCTGCCGAAAAGGAATTAGGTGAAGAACCGAAATTCGGCCGTTGGAGAGGATAGAGCTTTACATGGTCAACTCTGGCACCCATTACAGTCGAATCAGTTCGGCGCGAGATTTGGTGGAGTATTTTAGGGAGCTCGTCCAGGAAGCTCTCAAGAACCAGGAGATCGAAGCCAATGATCTGACTGAGTTTTACATCGTCCACCTTCTCTCCCAATATACTCGGACCGACCAAATCACTCCGGCCTCCGGGGAATCGCTCTGGAAAGAGCCCTTGGCGATTCGTTTCTTTAAAGCGCTGCAAGAAGAATTGGGAGAGAGCATCCGACAATTGAAAGAGCTCGGCGATTTTTCCCTATTTGTCTCCGGCTTTTATCCAGAGAGTCTGCGGGGGAAATCGGTTGACCCAAACTACTACATCTCCTTGGGGTGTAACGCCTACCACAATGCGGCTTTGTTAACCAGAAACCGGGCCCTTTATGCCGATCTTTATAACGACTTGAGCAGGCACTTCGCAAACTACGTGGACGTGCTCTCCGAAGTCAGCGAGAAAAGCCACATCAGCAGCAACTTGGATGCGGTGCGAATCTACGAGCGCTGGCTCAAGAACCGCAGCCAGCGGGATGCCAGACTGCTGCAGAAACTCGGAATTGCCCCTGCCCAGCCGGGACGTGAAAGCCAGTACGTCCAATGAGCTTTCCCCTGTGATCCTCAATGCGATCGAGCAGTCCCTTCAGGAAATCTACAAAATTGAGCTGCCGCTGAGCGTCGAGGATTTTCTGATCGACCGGCACACTCTGGAGTCCGTCTTGGAAAGGGGGAACTGCCGGATCGCCCATCGCCAGGCCGACGGGTTTCTCCTGATTTCGGAAGGCTCGGATGACCTCTACCTGGCCGTCTACCTCGACGACCGGATCATTTCCAACCTGACCCGCAATGACCCTCGGAACTCGCTGAACAGTGACAACCTGGCCGATTTCTGCACTGCCACCGAGGAGATCAGCCATTTCGCCTACACGGCCTGGAATGCCCTGCAATCGAAGCCGGTCACCCCTCTGGAACTGGAGCTGCAGGCGGAGGTCGACAAGTTTGTGACCTGCTACTTCTTCTTGAGCGGGCACAGGGATCGCAATCTCCTGCCCGGCCTGAAAACCCAACTTTTTGAAGAATTCACCCTGGACGAGCAACTGGCCGCCGAGCAACGGGCCCGTTACCTTACCGCCAGTCAATACGCGGGGCGCTACTGCCACCATTTGGAACAGGCTTACGTGCAGGTGGGATCGCCGGCAGCCATGATCAGGGACCTCCGCCGTTTCTATCGCATGGGAATGGAGGGCAAGTTCATCCATATCCAGCGGTCTCTCCTCCAATAAGGTCCCAGAAACACAGCGGGCCCCGCAGCTTTCGCCGCGGGGCCCTTATTTAAACCCACCGCTCTCCTAGTACATGTCGGGAGACGGCGGCATGGGAGACATCTTCTCCTTTTCTGGAATTTCCGTGATCAGAGCCTCCGTCGTTAACATCAAGGAAGCAATACTCGAAGCGTTTTGGAGAGCTGACCGGGTCACCTTGGTCGGGTCAATGATTCCGGCCACGACCAGATCGGTATACTCCTCTTTCTCCGCATCAAACCCGACGGCGCCCTTTTCACTCTTCACCTTCTCCACCACGATGGAACCCTCGTGACCCGCATTCTGCGCAATCTGCCGGATGGGCTCCTCGAGGGCCCGCTTCAAGATATTGACCCCGATCTGCATGTCTCCCTCGAACTTGAGGTTCGCAAGGGCAGGAAGGGCTCGCAGGTACGCTACACCGCCTCCCGGAACGATGCCCTCCTCCACGGCTGCCCGGGTCGCATGGAGAGCGTCCTCCACACGGGCCTTCTTCTCCTTCATCGCGGTTTCCGTAGGGGCTCCCACTTTGATGACCGCCACACCGCCGACCAGCTTGGCAAGGCGCTCCTGGAGCTTCTCCCGATCGTAATCGGAAGTGGTATCCTCGATCTGGGTGCGGATCTGCTTCACCCGCCCTTCAATGTCCGCAGGCTTGCCATAGCCCTCAACGATCGTGGTGTTGTCTTTATCGATCGTGACCTTCTTGGCCCGCCCCAGGTCGTCCAGGCGCACGTTCTCGAGCTTTACCCCGAGATCCTCAGAAATCGCCTGGCCGCCGGTCAAAATGCCGATATCACGGAGCATCTCCTTACGCCGATCCCCGAAGCCGGGGGCCTTCACGGCAGCGGCCTGCAGCGTTCCCCGCAGCTTGTTGACCACCAGGGTAGCCAGGGCCTCCCCCTCCAAATCTTCGGCTATGATCAGCAGGGGCTTTCCTACCTTGGCCACCTGCTCAAGCAGAGGGAGAAGGTCTTTCATGCTGCTGACCTTCTTCTCGTGGAGCAGGATGAAGGGTTCTTCCAGTACCACCTCCATGCGCTCCGCATCCGTGACAAAGTAAGGGGATAGATAGCCACGGTCAAACTGCATTCCCTCGACAATTTCCAAGGAAGTCTCCATGCTCTTGGCTTCCTCGACCGTGATGACCCCGTCTTTGCCCACTTTCTCCATGGCCTCGGCAATGAGATCGCCAATGGTCCTATCGTTATTCGCCGAGATCGTGCCGACCTGGGAGATCTCTTTCTTGTCCTGAATCGTCTTGCTTTGCTTCTTTAATTCCTCCACAACCACTTCGACGGCCTTCTCGATCCCCCGCTTCAGATCCATGGGGTTTGCACCGGCCGTGACATTCTTGATCCCCTCGCGGTAGATGGCCTGGGCCAAAACGGTAGCCGTGGTGGTGCCGTCACCAGCCACATCGCTCGTCTTACTGGCCACCTCATTCACCATCTGGGCTCCCATGTTCTCAGAGGAATCCTTGAGTTCAATTTCCTTGGCTACAGTGACTCCATCCTTCGTAATCATGGGCGATCCGAACTTCCTGCTTAAAACCACATTTCTTCCCTTGGGGCCCAGGGTGACCTTGACCGCGTTGGCCAGTTGATCGACCCCTTTCATAATCTTGTGGCGGGCCTCCTCATCGTAAAGTATCTGCTTGGCTGCCATCGATGCTTACCTCCTCAAGAACTTCATTGCTCTGTTAGTAAAAAGTTATCGGAGACTTACTGCTTATTCAATGACTCCGAGAACATCCTCTTCTCTCAAGATGAGGTACTCATCTCCTTCAACCTTCACCTCGCTGCCGGCATACTTACCGAAGAGGATCCGATCGCCTTTCTTGAGGTCAATGGGACGGTTCTTGCCGCTTTCCAGAAGCTTGCCGCTCCCAACTGCCACAACTTCCCCTTCCTGGGGCTTCTCCTTAGCAGTATCGGGGATGATGATTCCCCCCTTCTTTTCTTCCTTTTCTCCTTCAATTCTCTTGACCAGGATGCGGTCATACAGGGGACGCACTTTCATGGGGCTAACCCCTCCTTTCTGCGCCGTAGGGTTTCTCTATTGGTAGTTCAACCAGGACATCGGATGATCTTGTTAGCACTCAGCTTACGCGAGTGCTAACGGCGCATAATATAAATTCCCTGGGAACCTCTTGCAAATGAAGAAAACAGGAATCTTCACAGGCATTCTGTAGAATACCAGAATTAACGATGTTAATCCACGTATTTTCTTTGAATTATAGCTATAATCTTTAAATATCTTTAATTTTCATAATCTAAAACCAGTTCGATTCAATGGTGCTGGTATTCGCGAAAAAACTTCTGTATAAAGGGAACGACTTTTAGATATCCATGTGATGCCCCGCTTCAGTGCGGCATTTCTACAGGAGGAAAGAGGATGGATCTTACTGGAAAGGTTGCGGTTGTCACAGGTGGGGGGAAAGGGATTGGGGCGGCCATTTGCCTTAAGCTGGCAAAATACGGAGCGAATGTGGTTCCCCTTGACATTGATGAACCCGCCGCTCGGAGCGTGGCCTCGCAAGCCGAAGCCATGGGACGCAAAGCTTTGGCCATCAAAACGGATGTCACGGACAAAAGCCAGGTCGATGCCATGGTCAAGCAAGTCGTCGGATCGCTGGGCTCGCTTGATATCCTGGTCAATAACGCCGGCTGGGACAAACTGGCCCCCTTCGTTGAAACGACTCCCGACTTCTGGGACAAACTCATCGCAATCAACCTGAAAGGGGTCCTGAACTGCTGCCAGGCTGCTCTCGGCCCCATGATGGAACGGAAATCCGGAAAGATCGTCAACATCGGCTCTGATGCGGGACGCGCAGGCAGCAGCTTTGAAGCGGTCTATTCCGCCTGCAAAGGTGGTGTGATCGCCTTTACCAAGACCCTGGCCCGAGAAGTGGCTCGTTACAATATCAACGTGAATTGTGTTTGCCCGGGACTCACGGATACGCCCCTCTTGGATCAGATCAAGGCAGATCCCCGTGGAGCCAAGATCACCGAGGCGGTCCAGGCGGCGACTCCTTTCCGCCGTCTCGCCAAACCCGAAGAAGTTGCAGGGGCTGTCCTCTTTTTCGCCTCACCGGAGTCGGATTTCGTCACAGGCCAGACCCTCAGCGTCAGTGGCGGCTTGACGATGATGTAGCGGCTCCTGGCTCCCAGTCCCATCCTGTACCGGGGGAGAACACCACTCTCCCCGAGAACTCAGGAAGCAGTGGAAATCCAGAATATACTGCAGCAGATCGACCGCTTCCGAACTTCCGCCTACCGGACCCTGGGCGTACTGGCCGGCTTTTCTATTCTGAGTTATTTCTTCGCGGAGCAAATCCTCAAATTTCTGCGGCGTCCCCTGGGGCAACCGCTCGCTTTTTTCAGTCCCGGGGAAGCCTTCATAGCCCATATCAAAATTGCAGTTTTCTCCGGACTCTTCCTGTCTGCCCCCTACCTACTCCATCAGATCTGGATCGCTTTCTCCTCGCTGGCATTCAAGGAGGGCAGGCGCTATACATGGATACTGGTTCTCATGGCCAGTCTCCTCTTCTTGGCCGGGAGCACTCTGGGCTACACTCTGGTCCTCCCTTTCGGCCTCAAGTTTCTTTTGGGATTCGGGACCACCCAGATCCGGCCCGTGATCTCCGTGGACAGATACGTAAGCTTCATGGCCACCCTGATCCTGATCTTCGGCTTTTGCTTTCAGCTTCCCCTTATTCTTCTAGCACTGGGCCAGGTAGGACTTGTCGACAGCCGCAAGCTCTCTCACTTTCGCAAGTACGCAATCCTGCTTATCACCATATTCTCCGCCATCATTACTCCGACTCCGGATGCTTACACGATGCTACTCCTCATGGTTCCCCTGGCCTTTCTCTACGAAATCAGTATCATTCTTCTCTGGTTCTTTGGTCGCAAAAAGGCCTCCCCTTCCCGCTGAGGTCCGCCGAGCCGATCTCAACTGTTCCAGAATCCCCATGCTTCGCCGATGGCCGAGCGGGAAGACGGATTCCTCATCTCGATACCAGGAGAAGTTTCTCGTTTGCCCGGAACAAGGAGGAGATGCAGACCATGAAAGCTGTGATTTTTGAGCAGCACGGAGATCTCGAAGTTTTGAAGTACACAGACGTCCCGGAGCCCATTCCAGGCCCCGGAGAGGCTCTGGTACATGTGAAAGCCTGCGCTTTAAACCATCTGGACATCTGGGTACGCCAGGGGCTCCCCGGGGCCCAAATTCCCATGCCCCACATTCTGGGCTGCGAATCGAGTGGAGAAGTGGTGCGCACGGCCGGAGAGGCTAGTGGAATCAAGCCCGGAGACCAAGTTCTGGTACCGCCCGGAATCTCCTGTGGCCGTTGCGAGTACTGCCGGACCGGCTACGACAGCCTCTGCCCAGAATATCGGATGATGGGCTATCACCTCCAAGGGGGCTACGCAGAATACCTTAAAGCACCTACGGCAAACCTGATTCCAATTTCCCCCGAACTTTCCTTCGAAGAGTGGGCCGCCTTCCCCCTTGTCTTTCTGACCGCCTGGCACATGCTCGTAACCCGGGCCGGCGTACAGCCCGGAGAGGATGTCTTGGTCCAGGCTGCCGGAAGCGGGGTCGGCAGCGCCGCCATTCAGATCGCCCGGTTTTGCGGAGCCAGAGTCATCGCCACGGCAAGTACGGAGGAAAAAATCAAGAAGGCGCGCGACCTGGGAGCCCATGAGACCATCAACTACGCGGAGAAGAACTTTGTCGAAGAAGTCAATCGCTTCACGGATCGCCGCGGAGTCGACCTGGTGTTTGAGCACGTGGGCTCCAAAACCTTTGAGAAGAGCCTGGCGTGCCTGGCCAAGCGAGGCCGAGTCATCACTTGCGGGGCCACCTCAGGAGCTCAAGTCACTTTGGACCTACGTCACCTCTTTGTGCGCCAGCAAACGATCCTCGGAAGCTACATGGGCGGGCACAAGGAACTCCTGGACATCATCAGGCTTGTCAAGCGCAGGGCACTACGCTCGGTAGTCGACAAGATTTATCCGTTAGAGCTGGCCTCCGAGGCCCAAAAACGGATGATCGAGCGGCAGCATTTCGGTAAGATTGTTCTGCGTTGCTCTTAGGAAAATCCATGGGACTTTACGTTGTTTTCTCCACGTGCAAAGCCTCGCCGGAAAAGATCGAACTCTACCGGACGGAGCACAAAGAGTTTCTGGAAATCCTGCGCCACTACAAGAAGCTTCTCGTCGCCGGCCGCTTCAGCCACTCAGAAGACCGGCTTTACATCTTCGAGGCACAGACCCTGGAAGAAGCTCGAGCCATCTCGGAGCGCGACCCTCACCATACAGCCGGATTGTTTTCGTTCGAGATCCGGGAGTGGCTGCAGGAATACTAAAGAGGAAAGGATGTCAAGGATGTACCAGGTCACGAAAGAGATTCACTTTTGCTACGGACACCGGCTTCTGGATTACAACGGCAAATGCATGCACCCTCACGGCCACAATGCGCGGGTCGAGATCGAGCTTTCCACTGCGAACCTGGACTCTCGGGGGATGGTTGTGGACTTCGGGGATCTTCAGGCGGCCATAAAGACATGGATCGACCGGGAATTCGACCATAAGATGATTTTATGCCGCAGGGATCCCTTGACCAAAGCCCTCGCGGATCTCGGAGAGCCGTACTATCCAATCGACGAGAACCCAACGGCCGAGAACATCGCCCGGCTCATCTACGAATACGCAGCCAGCCAGGGATTCCCCGTGTCCGCCGTGCGCCTCTGGGAGACCCCGACCTCTTTTGCCACTTATGGGCGGGCGTAGGAAGTGCGGTCCTCCACTGCAGCGGACCGAAAGGCGCTGCGCCTCTCCTCGCACTTGTTGCAGGACCCGCAGTGTAAGCCATCTCGCGGGTTGATGCAGGAAAACGTCAGATGAAGAGGGAGATCTCTCCCCTTCTGGATCACCTGAACCTTCGTGAGCCCACGGAAGGGAGTCAAGATCTCTAGGGAGTGATCGAGGGCCGCTCCGGAGAGGGTTCCGAAGGCGCGGAAAAACTCGGGCGTCGCATCCGGGAATGGATTGGCCTCCAGAGGAGCCAAGGCAATTCGATGGATGCCGTTCAGGCTGCAAAAAACAGCAGCCTTGGCCAGGAGAAGGAGATTTCGCCCGGGCAAATAGACGGCACTGTCCGGGGTCCCTGATCTTGGGACTCCTCTCCCACTGACACTCCAATGTTCCCTGTACACATCGGAAATGGGAAGATCCAGGACTCTCAAAGGCTGAATGTGCGGCCTTCGTACCTCCATCAAGAATTTCCTCAACCAGGAAAGCTCCGCTTCCTCCCAATGAAGCCCCTGACGGATGTAGAGGGGAAAAACTTTCACATAGCCGCCGCACAATTCCAGAATCAAAACACCGCTATCCAGTCCCCCGCTGACCAATGCGGCAACGTTGCCTGTCTCGCTCCCCATAGGCACTCCAACCTTTGTTTGTGCACTTTTCTACAGTCGATTCAAAATTCTAACCCCGATCCCAAAAAAGATCGAGGAAAGAATCTTAGAAATTAGAGTTGACCCATAACAAAAGCCGGGTAAACTCGTCCGTAGAATTCTTGAAAACAACAAATCCGGAAATTTTTGAGTTCTTCGTGTCCCGCCGCGAGGCCAGTTTCCGGAAGCCGGTTTTCGCAAAAGCGGGAGGGGTCTCACTGCTGAGCCGTCGAATGGGTTTCGTCCCATAAAGAGGAGGGCATCGTGGTCCAAACATCCAGAACCCTGAAGGTGTTGGTCCTGCTGGCTTTCTTCTTTTTCTGCTGGGGAACAAGCAACACATCTCCACTCTTTGCCCAGGAACGGAAGGCTCCGCTCGTCATCTGCTACTCCGCCCTGGTGGCCTCCCAGTCGATCCCATGGATCGCCAAAGAAGCGGGGTTCTTCGACCGCCAGGGCCTGGACGTTCGGCTTGTCTACTTCGCCTCCAGTTCCAAAAGCACAGCGGCGCTCCTTTCGGGAGATGTGGATGCCTGCATCACCGGCGGCATCGGGGTCATGCGAGCGAAACTGGCCGGGGCGGATCTCTACCTGATTGGGGGAACCAAAAACCAACTGGTCGGCTCCATCGTGGCGAACCCCCGGTTCAAGGCACCGGCTGACTTGAAAGGAAAAAAGATCGGGATCAGCCGCAGAGGATCCAACACGGAATACATGGCCAAAGCGGCTCTCTTGCGCTTCGGCCTGAACCCGGACCGGGACGTAACGTTTATCCAGACAGGGGGAGAGCCGGAAATAATCGCCGCTCTTCAAAGCGGGGGGATCGATGCAGGATCTTCAATTCCTCCCAATAACCTGAGGGCGCTGTCCCTCGGGTTTAAAGAACTCATTGACGTTACGTCACTGAATATCCCATACGTAGCCACGATGATCGCGACCACACGCAAGACGATAGACTCCAAACCCACAATTCTCATGCGTTTTGTGCAAGGCATGGCAGACGGAGTGCATCGGTTCCAGACCGATAAAGCCTACGCGTTGAAAGTCATCAGCAAGTATACCCGGTCCCCAAGCGCTGAGGATTTGGAGGCTGCCTACCGGGTTGAGGGGGGAATCATGGATCGAGGACTCAACGTGCACCGGGACGCACTTCAAGCCACACTAGAGGAAATTCGCAAGGACACACCGCAGGCCGCCCAGGCCAAGATCGAGGATTTCGTCGATTTTCGCTTTGTAAACGAACTCAAGCAATCAGGATATCTGGACCGCCTGTGGAAGTAGTCTAGTC
>DATEAK010000189.1:0-2009 GCA_035288405.1 bacterium
GGAGTCTTTGATGGGGAGGGCAGGATGCTCGCAGTCCATCTGGGCCATCCGAGCCACCTGTGGGCTTTGGCCCTCTCTGTCAAGCAGGCTCTGGCGAAATTCAGTTTCGATCTGGAAGATGGAGATGTGATTATCGTCAACGACCCTTATCATGGAGGCACGGTGCTGCCTGAAATGACCATGCTGCACGTCACCCTTCTGGACGGTGAGAGCTTTCTCTTCCCGGCCGTGAGAGTCCGCCACACGGACGTGGGCGGCGGACACCCGGGCGGTTTTTTCCCTTCTGCGATCCAGCTCTATCAAGAGGGCGACATTATTTCGCCCGTGCGGCTGGTCAAAGGAGGAAATCTGCTCCGAGATGTGCTGAAGCGGCTGGTGAAGAACAACCGGACTCCTCATCTTTATGAAGCCGATCTGACCGCCATGATCGCGGCCGGGCGTCTCGGTCAGCGCAGAATCCGGGAATCGTTCCTGGAGTTCGGCGTTGATTATGTGGTCCATGCCGCTTCACCGATTCTTTCCTATGCCGCCCGCTATTTGAGGGAGGGGATCATGCGATGGCCCAGGGGCGAATCGGAAAGCCGGGTGCGGCTTCAGGGGAGGCTCAAGGGAGATTTTGACGTGGAAGTTCGGGCCCGGCTCGAGGTGTCCGAGGAGAACATCCTCATTGATTTCGCGGGGACCAGCCCTGAACTCTCCCAGCCTCTCAACTGCTCTCTGGCAAGCACCTATGCGTTTTCTACCTTGCCCATACTTGCCGCATTGGGCGGCGACGTTCCGCTCAACGAGGGAATACTCGAGACCGTGAAAATTGTGGCGCCGGAGGGAACTGTGGTGAATCCGAAATTTCCCGCCCCGGTCTCCCTGTCCGGGGGACAATTGTGTTCTCTGGTGTCCGAGGCGGTCGAGCAGGCAATTGCATCTCGAATCGGAAAAGCCCGCAAGAAAGTCTGGGGGATTCTGCCGCAGGTGATTGCTTTCAACGAGGAGGGGTTTCTGAGCCAGATGTCGCTCGTGCCGGGCGGAGATAGCGCCTCGGAGGGTCAAGATGGGTGGTTGTCCCCAGCCCCCCTGAGCCATCAGCAGATTCCCTCCATCGAGCAACTGGAATTGGAATACGGCGAGCAATTTCGTGTGCTGGAACGGGAGATTGTCTGTGACTCGGGCGGAGCCGGGCAAAATCGTGGGGCACCCGGGACGCGCACCGTCCTGAGCGTCCTTCGATCCGGTGTGGAAATAACCGCGTTCGGACCGACCTTGCAGACAGGTGGAGACCGGATCGAGCTGATGCGGGAGGGCAGCGAAGCGGTTCAGTCAGACTATTGGGAAAAGGTTCCTTTGCAGGGAGGCGACCGCTTACTTGTGGAAAAAGGAGGAGGCTCCGGCATCGGACCGGGCTGGAAGCGGGAAATTCATGCGCTACTGGAAGACGTGAAGGATGGGTATGTTTCAACCGAAGCCGCCACGGTTGCGTACGGGGTGGTGCTTGATCCCACCTCTCTTGAGGTGGACCAGGCATCCACTATCCGCCGCCGAGGAGAGATGGAATCTGCAGGAGATAAGGCGCGATGAAGAGCACTGATAGCATCACCTTGCAGGTGATCGCGGAGCGTCTCAACACGATTGTCGGAGAGATGACCGTGACGCTGACCCGGACCGCGCGCTCCCCAATTGCGAATGAGACGCGGGACTTTTCCGTGGCGATCTTCGATGCCAGGGGGAGGTTGGTCGCTCAAAGTTTGGGGTGCCCCATTCTCATGGGAGCCATGAAGTGGTCCGTTGAAGGCATCTTGAAAGATTTTCGTCACGACCTCCACGATGGGGACATGATTCTGAACAACGATCCCTACTGCGGCGGCGCCCACATGGGGGACATGACCCTCGCCATGCCCATCTTTTACAAGAACCGGCTCGTCCTGTTTCCGGCGGCTCGCTCTCATCAGGTGGATGCCGGCGGGGGAGGGGTGAAGCCGGGAGGATTTAATCCCGAGGCCAGAAACTGTTTTGAG
>DATEAK010000190.1:0-2197 GCA_035288405.1 bacterium
CCAAACGATGGATCTCCGTTTTGGAGGCAAGCTTCCTGATCGCTCTCCTTCGTCCCCATCACCGGAACTTCGGCAAGCGGCTCATTAAGGGTCCCAAACTCTATTTTCTGGACACCGGGCTCCTCTGTTTTCTTCTGCGGATCCAGAGCCCGGAAGATCTCCATCAACACGCGGCCCGAGGCGCCATTTTTGAGAGCTTCGTGCTCTCCGAGCTGTACAAGAATTTCGCGCACCGGGGCGAGCCGCCGGAACTCTATTTCTGGAGGGATTCCGCGGGCCACGAGGTCGATATTCTCATCGACATGGGAAACCGCCTCATCCCTGTGGAGACGAAATCCGCCCGGACGGTCGTTGCTGACTTCTTCGACGGCCTGAAGTACTGGCAAGCGCTGAGTGGCGGGAAACAGGATGCGGCGGCGCTGATCTACGGAGGAGATCGTCCCTCGAAACGAGATGGTTTCTTCGTCTATCCGTGGTTCACCCTGTAGCCGGACGATCGCCACGTGAAGGGCTTAGGTAGGGAATTTCAGGCCTGACCCTTCCGCATCCTGGAGAGATTCGAATCGGGAGGGAACGGGAATCACTTCACCGCCCTCGTGAAATCGATCGGCGATTTTTAAGATTCAGCGGTGGCGCAAGGAAACAACTTCCGTCTTGGGAGGCAAGGTCTTCTTGTTCACCACCAGAGTATCCGACTCGGAGCGTATACTCCGCCAGTTCCCCCTCAGGAATTCCGCGAGAAGCCTTTCACTGTCGCGGAAATGCATAGGAATTGCGATCCTGGGTTTGATTTGGGCCATGACCTGTTTGGCGGTGATCGGATCCATGGTGACCTGCCCTCCGATAGGGATCAGCACAACATCGACTTTGCCCAGAGCCGCCAGCTGATCCTCGTTCATCTCGCTGCCCAGATCTCCCAGGTGAGCAATGCACAGGTCATTCACCTCAAAGACAAAGGCGGAGCCTTTGTACTGGCCCCCAAAACCCCTCTGGTAAATGGGGACATTGAAGATGTGAACTTCCCGGATGTGAGTATCCACGCGGTTCCAGTCCTCACCTCCGCCGATCAGTCCCCGCAGAATCGGCGGGTGCCCCCCCACGTATTGCACGCTGTTGTGGTTCGGAAATTCACGGCCCACGGTTACAGCGTGAGGGTAGATTTCCGGAATGGGATACCCCAATTGGTAGCCGAAGGGATCCGTGGCGATTTGTGTTCCCTGGCTCGAGGTGATGAGAAAATAGTTGTGGCCAAACCACTGGATCTTCACATCCCCTTGGGCCGCAGTGGCCTTCTTGGGGCTTAATAACCCCAGGAGTCTGCGGGGGAATGTCTCGACAACGTTTAAGTCCTTACAGTTCGCTGCTGCCGGACCCACCGCCACCAGGAGGAGGAAAACCCAAGAGATCAGAGTCAAAAGAGTGAAGTGGGCTCGTTTCATAGGGCCCTTCTTGTTTCGTGAAGCAACTGGTGAAACATTCGCTTGTCGATTTGGACAGCTCTGATTATATGCTGCCGACACAGCGGAGACAAGGATGTGCTTGGCGGATTTCATTGACCTGCTGGTCATTCCCGCGCAGATCCGCTCTGAAAGACGAGAAATCCGTGGGTCAGGTAAAGCTTCGCCAGTAAGGGACTGGCTGATTCTCCTTGACAGACGATCCCCTTTTTTGTTCAACTCGACACAAGCGAGTTCTTATTAAGGAGGAGTTGATGACCACTGAGCACCACCACCATGGCCCAGGAGCGGACCGTACGCATAGCCATAATGCTGCGGAACATGGCCACTTTCATGAGGAAGAGCTGGACGCGCTCGAACAGCAGGAGTTGGAAATCGACCCGGACACAACGACGGCGTCCAACCCCGGGTGGTTGATTCTCAATAGCGTGGGCGTAGACATCGGCTCCTCCACGTCCCATCTTACGTTCTCCAGATTGTTCTTGGAGCGGCAAGGGTACAACCTCTCAAGCCGTTTCGTGACCGTGCGCCGAGACGTGCTGTTCCGGTCGCCCATCCTCCTCACTCCCTACCGGGACATCGAGACCATCGACGTGGAGAAGCTCTCGACGTTCATCCTGAAGAGCTATCACGAGGCCAATCTGGAGCCCTCAGCCATCCACACGGGCGCAGTCATCTGCACCGGTGAGGCGGTCAAGAAGAAAAACTCCGAGGCTATCACGCGCATGCTCTCGCAGATG
>DATEAK010000191.1:0-3383 GCA_035288405.1 bacterium
TTCCCCTCCGAGCGGTGCCACGTCGGCCACGGTTCCCAGGGCAACGAGATCGAGATGTCGTTTTAGATTCGGCAGCGGGGTGCGGGAATACCCCGTCTGCCGTAGCCGGTTGCGCAGGGCCAAAATCAGCTTGAAGGCCACGCCCACTCCCGAGAGGAACTTAAACGGATAGGGGCACTCGGGCCTGCGTGGGTTCAGGATCGCCAGGGCCCGTGGCAGCACTTCGGGAGGTTCATGGTGATCGGTGATGATCAGGTCAAGTCCCAGGCGTCGGGCTGTTTCCGCAGGCTCCCGGGCGCTGATGCCGTTATCGACGGTGATGACCAGGCCGGCTCCCTCTTCTTTGAGAAGCTCTAACGCCTCGGAGTTGAGCCCATATCCATCCTCGATCCGGCGGGGAAGATAAAAGCGCGGGGAAAATCCGATCTCAGAAAAAAATGTACACAACAATGCAGTCCCCGCAATGCCATCCACGTCGTAGTCGCCATAGACGGCGATCTGTTCCCCGTGTTCTAAAGCCGTGAGAATCCGCTCCACAGCCTTTTCCATGTCGGTCATTTCGAAGGGATTGTGAAGGTCTTCGAGGGAAGCGTGCCAGAAGACCCGGGCCTGGTTGGGATCTTCCAGGCCTCGATGGACGAGGATGCGGGCCGCCAGAGAACTTACGCCTAGAGACTCTCTTAACTGGGTCTCCTGTGCCGATTTCCCATCACGGACACTCCACCTCCTGGGCGGCAATGCTCCCCCTTTCCCGGATGAACGTGATGAATGCCATACTGGGGCGGTGGGATGAATCTCGGGTCACAAAGTGGATCCCGTCGAGCAACCAGCCCTCCTGAACCCCCTCATTCATTAACCTTTCGAGGACTTCGTCGGAGACGACACTGGTCTCCACGACCCGATAGACTAGCACGGTGATCCCTCCTGTCAAGGCAAAAGGTACAAGATATGGGACGATTCAGCATTAGCCGCCCTATAAGTTGTGTGCAGGATTGTGCCGCTCTTTAGAATGAGCCTAGCGGACTCCGGTCAAGATCGCGCCTAGGCGGGCTTGCACTTGATCTAAGTCCCCGGGGGAACAGGAGGAGCCGTTCCACAAAAAAGAAAAAGCGAGAACTTCCCCTTCCTTGGATCTTCCGTACCCGGACAGAGCTTTAACCCCTTGCAAGGATCCCGTCTTGACACGCAAAATTCCCCGGGCAGGGGAGGAAGAAAAACGACGTTCGACGACTCCGTCCAACCCCCAAAGTCCCAGGGAGGCCGTGAACTCGGCCTGCAAAGAGAAGTCGTGAGCCATGGACTTCAAAACAGACACCAGTGCAGCGGCCGAGAGACGATTTTCCCGGGACAGGCCCGATCCGTCCTGAAGACGGTAGGAACCTGATGGTACTCCCATCCTTGATAAATAGTCCTGCAGTACCTGCAATCCCTTTTCCCGGGTCCCCGGACTGCCGTGAAGTTCACTCCCAAGAGTTCTGAGAAGCTGCTCCGCAATGAAATTATTGCTCCACTTGTTCATGTCCTGGATGATCAGGGAGAGTGGTTTCGAGCGGTGAGTGTAGAGGACTCGTGCTTCCGGAGAAGCTGTTCCCTGCCGCACGACACCTTTCAGGGAGATTCCCGCTTCTTCGAGAAATTTCGCGAAGACCCGAGCGGTGTACAGAGCGGGCTGATCAATACTGCGGTAGAAAGCGAACGGACCGGCTCCGAGGGATACGGAGCCCCTGATTTGGAGAATCTCCCGGTGGCCGGAGGCAAGAACCTGAACGCTCAGTGGTTTCCCTGTGCCCGGGGATTCCGTGGTCGCCTGGTTGTCGATCTCCAAGTGAGTGCTATCGGGATCGGTCCGGACTCGGGGCGGGGACCCCTTCTTGCCGGCGGCTGCCACCGTCACCTGAACGGAGTTGAAGTTGAGCGAGAGTGCTCCCGGCTTGGCCGTATAGGCACGGCTCATCTCCTCCAGGTTCCACTGGTACGGGAGCGGATCCCGGGCCATCGTGCTGTCATCGGCGATTAGGTCTTTGCGGATCTCCGAAATTCCCAGGCGCTTGAGCTCTCGAACCAGAAGCCACAATTGCTCGGAGACCAGTACCGGATCTCCGTAGCCCTTGAAGTACAGGTTGCCGTTGAGAACCCCGGTAGACGAAGGGGGGCTTTCGCTGAGAATCTCGGTCTTGTAAGAGTACGTAGGCCCGAGGGTAGACAGGGCGGCGGCGGCCAGAACGAGTTTTATGTTGGAGGCGGGAATGAGGGATTTCTCTCCGCCCGCGTCGAACAGAATTTTTCCCCCGGAGATCTCGGTCACTCGCAATCCGACTTCCCCTTTCTTCAAGCAAGATGTTTCCAGAAGCCGGGTGAGATCCTGGCTTAGATCGGCTGCCCGCGAGGGTGCGATCGGAATAACGAAAGACAGGACGAAAAGGAACGCAAGAACCCTGCTCTGAAACACGACTGCCTCCCCGCCAACGTGCTGTGCCTTGGTATCAGCCGGGATCTTAGCTTCTCTACCGTTGCGAGTCAACGAAGCGTTCTTGCGGATTCTAGGCAATACGATCGATGGTAATCTTAACCTCCCCGCCTAGTGCGGTGGCATATCGCACCAGCGTCTTCAATGTCAGGTTTTTCACTTTTCCAGACTCGATCTTGGCAATAGCGGGCTGACTCACGCCAAGGAGCTTCGCGAGCTGGCTCTGGGATATGCCACGCTCTTCTCGTAGCGCAGCCAAATCTTGTTCTACCCGCATCTCATTCAGCATCTCATCGGCCATCTTGCGAACCTGAGGGTTTCGATCCACTTGGTCCTTCAGCCAATCCATGAAAGGGCTCTTCTGAGTCTTATTCTTCTTATTCGTCTTATTCATTTTTCGTTTCCTTATACAACACACGTGACTCCAAAATTTAATCTAACGCTTCTTGCGATCTCACCTCCTTGTCTTTCCCAAGAACATCGGCCATGAACTTTCGCACCCTTTTGAGAACTCCCTGGGGAATCTTATCCTGCTTCTTAATGATCCCATCCAACAACACGATTCGGCGGTTGGCAAGAAACATGTAGAAGATCCTGACCTGATGCCTTCGTAGTTCGTACAACCCGTCGCCCAATGCGCGTGAGTGGGGTTTCCGGAGCATGTTTCCTCTCTCTTCCAGCAACCTGATCAGCGCCTCAGCCTCTGCCAAGTTTCGTCCGGAAAGGCCAGCAATGAAATTCCGGATTGGTCTCTCCGCGCTTGGGGTGATGAGATCTTCAATCTTCCATCCCTGGTCCTCCGGCCTATCCACCGCCACCTCCACCATTATCGGCCTGTATAGCCATAACCCTGAGGTGATAATAACTTCTGAGTTATGTCTTGTCAAGCAAGAAGGAAGCAAGAACTCGGAACTCG
>DATEAK010000192.1:0-4588 GCA_035288405.1 bacterium
AATTGGCTGAATGTCCCGATTGCATGGTGCCACCCTAGCAAAAGGAGGATTTGTTTGCAAGGTGTCCTATGGCATCCGTCGGTTATTGGTCTTGACCACCGGGTGAAGCTCATTTCATAATAGCCTCGCAATTCCGTCCTATTGGAAGGAGGAACCAACGAATTCGAGATTTCCGGCAGAAATGCCGGACGGAAAATCCGCTTGGGGTATTGTTAGGCAGGACCTACGTCTCACTGGATTGCATCCGCGAGTTCTACTGTAACGGAGGTTGCCAAAGAACTGGGAGTACACTCAAGGAGGCAAGATGACTCGACACCATATCCTGCCACTGATCTCAGAGTCTCATCGCCTGCGGGTTCGTGTTTCAAGCGGAATCGATTCGACAAAGGGGAAGGGGCGTTGGCCGACTGCCAATTACCGGCGGTTTGCCCTGGTTCTGGTCGTGCTGCTGAGCCTAACTGTACTCGGTCTCAGCGCCTCGACTGGGGCTACTGCAGCGGAGAACAGCCCCGCTTCCCTCTCCATCTACCAGGACGTTCCCCCATCGATTGATGTTTCCCGCAAGTATCTCTTCTACATGCATGGCATAGCCGTTGAACAGTTCGGGCGTAATGCTGTGACTCCGGATTACGGACGCTATGAGTATGACGATATCGTACAGGCTCTTGCCGGTAAGGGGTTCGTCGTCATCAGCGAAGTGCGGCCGCAGGGGACAAGGCCGGATTATGGACGGAAAGTCGCCGGGCAGGTGCAATCGTTGCTGGCGGCCCGCGTACCACCCGAAAATATTACGGTCAGCGGACACTCAAAAGGTGGGATGCTCTCCATGGTAGCCTCCGCTGCGTTGGGGGAACCCAAAGTAAACTTCTTGATCATGGCCGGATGTGGAGCGGGACGGTTCGCAAGAGGATTCGAAGAGACTGTGCGGCAGATTGCCCCACGTTTGAAGGGACGCATGCTGTCGCTCTACGATACCGTCGATCGGGAAGCCGGGTCGTGTCAGGCAGCCTTCGACCGTGCGCAGGGGCTGGAATATAAAGAAACCACGCTGAAAACAGGCCTTGGTCACGGCCTGTTTTATTCGGTGCACAAGGAATGGATCGATCTCGTGACGGACTGGGCTTCCAAGAGTCACTAGCGATATTCCGCGGGTACCGGGTAGCAATTGATTGCTGCAGTTTTCGCGCTTCCGGGAAACTTACCGTCTGGCGAAAGATCCATAGAGTGCGGTGAGGAAAAAACAGGCGGCGGCAAAAAGGATCACTGTGGCTCCAGTGGCCGAGTCCCACCGGACCGACGTGAACAGGCCGGCCACGCTGGAGAACAGGGCAAAGCCAAGCGTCCACCAGAAAACGCCACCGGCGTTCCTTGCCACGTTTCGGGCGGCGGCAGCAGGGACTACGAGAAGTGCTGTCACAAGGAGAATCCCCACGGCCCGGATCCCAAAGAGGACGACCAGGGAGAGGACAGCCGCAAAGAGATACTCGTAAGCTTTCACCCGTACCCCATAGGCGTGGGCCATCGGCTCGCTTAATCCGACAAACAAGAGCCGGTTGTAGGAGAAAGCTGCAAAACCCATAACCACGAGGAAGAGAAGGGCGGCCCATAGGATGTCGCTGTCGCTGATGGTCAGGATGTCCCCGTAGAGGAAACTCTGCAGGTTGCGGGTAAGCCCCTTCTGGGCGCTGATGATGGCGATTCCGAGCGCAATGGCCGTGGCAAAGAAGACTCCGATGATTGTGTCCATGGAAAGCTCGCTGTGATGTTTCATGCGGGTGATCGCCAGCCCCACCAGGAGACCGAATCCGATCAGGGTAAGACGGGGGTCCACCTGGAAGAGCACTCCCAATGCGACCCCCGTAAAAGCCGAGTGGCTGATGGCGTCCGAGAAGAAGGCCATGCGGAAGTTGACGACCAGGATCCCCATGGCGGCGCACATGGGAGCCAGAAGAAGAAGGGCCAGGAACGCCCGCTGCATGAATCCGGCCTGCATGGCCTCCCAGGGGAGAAGCACCGCCAGGAGACCGTACACTTTTTCAACGCCGGGCATCATTGCTTCTCCCAGGATCTCCGGCGGGCGTGTGATGGCTTTGCGGGTCGTGATGGTCGTAGATTCCCGCATGGACTCCGTAAATAGCTTGGATGTTGTCGGGCGTAAGCACTTCGGGAGCCGTACCCTGGCACTGGACTTTACGGTTTAGACAAATGACGTGGTCTGCATGGCGGGTCACGATGGAGAGGTCGTGACTCACCATGACCAGCGTGAAGCGAGCCTGCCGTTGAATCTCTTCCAGTAGGTCGCAGAACAGGAGTTCTCCCGCCATGTCCACCCCGGAGACAGGTTCGTCGAGAAGAAGGATGTCCGGTTCCTGCTGCAGTGCCAAAGCGAGGAGGACCCGCTGGAATTCTCCCCCGGAGAGCTTCCCGATGGGCTTCTTGATCAGGTGGGCTGACTGCACCCGGCCCAAGTTTTCCTCAGCTTTTTTCTTTAATTCCGCCTGCCAGAAAAACCAGAGAGGTCGGCGCTGCATGGACATGACCATCAAGTCCAAGACCGTGATGGGTGCTCCCCGGTCCAGGTCCAGATGTTGTGGGACATAGCCGATCCGAGGATGACCGTTGGAACGTTTCCCAGTTCCAAAACGAATCGTGCCCGTGTAGGGGACCAGGCCCAGCAAGGCCATCAGGAGCGTGGTCTTGCCGGCTCCGTTGGGACCGATCAGTGCGGTTAAGGAACCGCGCTCCACAGTCGCGTCGACTTCCTCTAAAATCGACACTCCTCCCAGGCGGACCGAAACTTTTTGCAGGGAAATGGCCGGCTCCTGTCCCACCTCAGTCCCCTCCCAGGGCTTGCTTCAGGGTTTTCAGGTTTTGCCGCATTACCGTTTCGTAGTAGTCAAGAGGAGGCTTCTGCGGACCTGTGGAGACGGGGTCCAGTACATAGATTGGCACATGGGCTTCCCGGGCTACGGTTTGGGCCATCGGGGAAGGGTATTGAGGCTCCGTAAAAACGGCGGCGACGCCGGTGGATTTCATCCGTTTCACCAGTTTCAGGACCTCTCCCGCCGATGGTTCCTGTTCGGGGTTTTCCCGCACGACCCCCACCAGCTCCAACCCGATATCTCGGGTCAGATAGTCAAAGACCCGGTGCATGGTGACAATTTTGCGATTCCGGAAAAGCCGGGAGGCGGCCAGGAACTCATCCCGGAGACGCTCCAATCGGGCGGCGTAGTTTGTGGCGTTGCGCTTGTACGTTGCCGCTCCCCCCGGATCGGCCAGGGACAGCGCTTTTTCGATATTTCGTACCTGCACGATGGCCTCGCGAGGACTGGCAAAGAGATGGGGGTTGGGCTCGCCTGGATGTTCTCCTCCGGACTTGATGGGTGTAACGCCGGTGGAGGTGTCCACCACGACCACTCGGGGATTTGCCTTTTTGACCGGAACGCCCAGGAACTCCTCCAGCCCAAGCCCGTTGACGATGAAAAGCTCGGCTCGGGCAATTCGCTGCACATCCCGGGGGCTCAGAACGAAATCGTGAGGATCTCCCCGATCCGCCGGCACCAGCATCTCCAACTCGATATTCGGGCGACCTTGAATCACATTTTGGGTGAACAAACAAATCGGCAAGAAGGAACACAAAACGCGGAGATGCCTTCCTGCTGCTTTTTCCTGAGCTCCAACGGGCTGATAGGTCCATAGGATCATCAGAGCAACAGCGATGAATCCGAAAAGGAAGCGTTTGGTGAACATCATGACTCCCCATTCTATTTTCTGAGACCCGGTGCGAAGTGCTTTAATCATTATGAATGCTTTTTGACCGGAGCGTCAATCCGAAAGGGAGCGCAGGAGCCGGATTAAAAAGTTGACACTCCCCGGGCTCTTCTTGTAATTTGCGGCTTCGTCAAAGGAGGTTGGACCGCGTGAACTTGCCCCCCAATGAGATCCTCATTGTACTCCTGGCCCAGGTTCTCTTCTACGAAGTGGCCGGTGCGGTCATCGGCCACTGGCATGACGACCTGCGGTTTTGGGTGCGCCGGGTCGTGGAGCGCAAGCGGGGAGCTGACCAGAAAGAAGCTGCCGAGGATTCCGAACGAGCCTGGGAGCGGATCGAGTTCTTTCACGGGCATGGCTTTCAATTCACCCTGCTCACGGCGTTTCTTGTCTTTGTCGCCGCCAACTTGAAGCTGTCTGCATTCCAGAAAACGCTCCTCTCCTGGACTCTTGTGACGAGCGGGACCCTCTATTCTTTGGGGTGGCTCTTTGCCGGCGTGCTTGCTCTCCCTTGGGGGCGCAAGAAAGCCAGACGGATTGCCAGCTACGCTTTCTTTACTCCATTTTGTGTTCTCTTCATTCTCTCGAGCGTTGCCCTCTTCCTGGTTGCGATTCTCTAATTCCGCCGCCTGCTCTCGGACAGATCCAGATTTCCCCGCGTGTCGTAGCTCATACGGATACCCATCTCCACGTCTTCAACAGTGACTCTCCGTTCTATTTGTAATTAAGCATTCCGAATGCAAATTTGCAAAAACCCCGGTTTGGAAGAGACTAGGCATTCTATGCAATCCACTTGGCAATGATAAAAGCGGCGGTT
>DATEAK010000193.1:0-5679 GCA_035288405.1 bacterium
TGGTCGCCTTGGGCCTGGCGACCGTCCAGCCGATCCGGTTGAGGCCGTCGACCAGGACGTCCCGGCGCCTGCGGTAGAGATCCCGAATCTCCTCCACGTGCTCACGGGGACTGTCCAGAGCGATGATACCGGCAATCTGAATGGGTTGAAACATGCCGTAATCCAGATAACTCTTGATGCGGCGCAGTGCGTCAATGACCTCCCGGTTACCGACCGCGAACCCGACCCGCCATCCGGGCATGTTATAGCTTTTGGAAAGCGTGAAAAACTCGACCCCTACTTCCTTCGCTCCCCTGACCTGCAACATGCTCGGAGCGCGATACCCGTCGAAGACAAGATCCGCATAAGCAAAATCGTGGACGACCAGCAGTTTGTGCTCCCGGGCAAAAGCGACGATCTCCTCGAAGAAAGAAAGATCGACGCAGGAAGTGGTGGGGTTATGGGGAAAATTCAGCAGGAGCATTTTCGGTAGAGGCCACAAACTGCGGAAGGCCGACAGAAGATTGGCCAGGAAATCCTCACCGTTACGCAAAGGGACATGAACGACATCCCCATTGGCAATGATCACACCATAGGTGTGAATCGGATAGGTGGGCGTCGGCACCAGAACCAGGTCCCCGGGTCCCACGGTCGCCAGGGCCAGATGGGAAATGCCCTCTTTGGAACCGATGGTGGCAATCGCCTCCGTCTCGGGATCAATATCCACATCAAAATTTCGCCCGTACCAGTCCGCAATTCCTTTCCGCAAACGGGTGATCCCTCGAGAGGCGGAGTAGCGGTGGTTGTGATCCTTTTGGGCCGCCTCGCACAATTTCTGAATGATGTGCGGAGGAGGAGGCTGATCGGGGTTTCCCATGCCGAAGTCGATCACATCCTCGCCCGCACGGCGAGCCTGTAGTTTCAGTTCATCCACCACACTAAAGACATAAGGAGGCAAGCGGTCGATTCTTTGAAAATGAAACACGGAATCCTCCATCCTGCGGCCCGCCCTTAGACGGAATCAAGAAATAAAAGAAAAGGCCTCCCGGAAACTCCATTCTAGGTCTCCCCTGGCCACCGAGGGACGGTACAGCCAGGAGTAAAATACTTATTTTACTGACCCATTGAGGTAGGGTCAAGGGATTTCAGGATGTTGGAAGCGTTCTGAAAGGTGTCAATCGGACCTATAATGCCTTACATGGACCTCGGTGCGGAAACACCCAACAGTCTCAAGCCGTCCCGCAGAATCTGGAGGACTGCGGTGACTAGGAACAGGCGGCAGGCCGTCTGGCCGGAATCCTCGCTGACCACTCGGATACGATTATAGTAACCGTGAAAAAGCCCGGCCAATTCCTGCAAGTAGTACGTGAGGCGGTGAGGTTCAAGGGATTCCGCACTCCCCTCCAACAAATCCGGGTAGGCCAGAATTTCTTTGACGAGTCCGACCTCCTCGGTTTCCCGCAAATCCGCCAAGTTCACACCCGTCTCGCTCGGAAGGATGCCGAAGAGACCTTCCGCTTCCTGCATCAACATCTCCTCCACACGGGAGGCCGATACGGGTGTCCCTCCTTGACCGAGAAGACCTCTCTCTGCAGCTGTCCGCAGGATGCTGCACACCCGCGCATGGGCATATTGCACATAGAAGACCGGATTTTCGCTGGACTGCCGCTTGGCCAATTCCAGATCGAAATCGAGCGGGCTATCGCAGCGCCGGGTCAGGAAGAAGAAGCGGGCCGCATCGGCTCCGACTTCACGGACCACTTCGGCCAGCTCCACAAAGGTCCCGGACCGGGTGGACATGGAGATTACCTCCTGTCCGCGGCGCAAGGTCACCAGTTGCACGAGCAGGACCTGGAGCGAATCCGGAGAATAACCGAAAGCTTGCACCGCCGCCTTCATTCGCGGGACGTAGCCGTGGTGATCCGCTCCCCAAATATCGATGATCCGCTCAAAATTGCGGCGATACTTATCTCGGTGGTAGGCGATGTCCGCCGCATAATAAGTGGTCTGCCCCCCTTGCCGTACCGCCACGCGGTCCTTCTCATCCCCAAAGGCGGAAGATTTCACCCACAGGGCCCCGTCCTGTTCATAGGCCAACCCCCTCTCCCGGAGTTCCTGCAAAGACCGCTCGACTTCATGGCCCGCGTGCAAACTCGCCTCGGAATACCAGCAGTCATAGGAGACTCTGAAATTCTCCAGATCCTTGCGAATTCCCTCCAGGAGCCAGTCGCCGGTAAACTTCGAAAAAAACGGAAGAACATCGGATTCGGCCTGGAGAGCAAATCCGTCTCCATGACGGCTGCGGATCTCTCGGGCAATCTTGACAATGTAGTCGCCCTGGTAGCACTCGGGAGGAAATTCCACCGACTGCCCGAGCAATTCCAGGTAGCGCAGGTAGGTGGAGCGCCCCAGGGTCTCGATCTGCTTGCCTACATCGTTGATGTAGAATTCACGGCAGACGTCCCAGCCCACCTTCTTCAAGATGTTTGCCAGGACATCCCCCACCGCCGCTCCACGACCGTGTCCCACGTGCAGGGGGCCAGTGGGATTGGCGCTGACAAACTCCACCTGAACCTTGCGTCCTCCTCCCAGGTTCCCGGTCGTGCACAAGGTTCCAGACAAGGCTTGCCGGCGGAACTCCTGCATCCAAAAATCCCGGCGCAGGGTGAAATTGATGAATCCGGGACCGGCTACTTGAGGCGGTTCTATGATCTCGGAGGTTTCCTCGCCCAAGTGCCGCAGGAAGATCTCCGCCACTGCGCGCGGGCTCTTCTTCTCGCTGCCGGCCAGAAGCATGGCCAGATTCGTGGAAAAATCCCCATGGGCGGGGTCTCGCGGCCGCTCCAGGATCAGCGGAGGCGGATTGGTGGTTTTCAGCGCGCCGCTTTCCCGGGCACGCTGCAAGGCTGTACGTAGGAATCCCAGGAGACGATCCTTCATCGCTCCTTCACTTCTGACAATCTGGGCACAGCCCGTAGAGTTCGACTCGGTGGTTTTGGATCGTGAAGTTGTGATCCGCGACGACCTGTTCCAGGAGGGTCTCGATATGCGGGTGGAAGAATTCCTGAATCTTGCCGCAGTTGACGCAGATCAGGTGATCATGATGTCCCTGCTCGAAATCGTGCTCGTAACGGGTCTGACCGTCACCAAAATGGCGCTGTTGAGCCAGGCCCGCATCACACAAGAGGCTTAAGGTCCGGTAAACGGTGGCAAGGCCGATGGAAGGATCTTTCTCGATCAGGCTCTGGTAAAGCTCCTCAGCGCTCACGTGCCCGCGGCAGAGCAGGAAGGTTTCCAAGATGAGCTCCCTCTGCTTGGTCATCTTGAGGTTATTGCGCTCAATATAGCGGAGAAAAGCCTCGCTTTCCTTACTCATCGTGGGATTTCCTGTACCAGACATAGCGATTATCCATCAATTCTCAAGCGAGTATAAAGTAGAAGCGCAGGGGTGTCAAAAGAGATTTTCTATTGTCATATCGTCACCACACTTCTTATAATCATAAAAGATTATCGGGGGTTTCACATGCGGAGAAGGGACTTCTTGGGCTTTTTCGGCTCTACCATTGGAGCTTGGTTCGTCTTTCCCCCTATACGACGCTTGAGCACTTCCAGGACAGTCTTCGGGACTTCCGTCCCCGACATCTTCCCGATTTCAGGGCCGGTTGCCAGCCAGGATTCCTCCCTCGAGCGCTTCTTGGGGGAGATCCTCAGCTACGACATCAGCTTCCTATGGTTCAAGAATGCCGCGCAAGGATCCCTGCAGTTTCTCAGAGACCCCGCCTCGGGTTCTTACAAGTCCATACTGGAAGCATCAACCGAAGGGTTTGTGGGGTTTGTATCCGGATACCGGCGACACCGCTACACTTCCACCATGTCATCTCAAGAAGCGGCAGGCAAGCTGCGCTCCGAAAAGTTCGAAATTGACATCCAGGTGGCCGGCAGTCATTACCATAGCGTGCACACGATGAACTACAAGACCCGGGAGCTCTTATACCGGGAGTACGAAAACTCCGAGCTCACGAATGAAGAAAAAACGCCGATCCCCACCGGCGTCGAATTCGAAGACATCCTGTCAGGCTTCTACAACTTCCGCTCCGGAGCCTATGGCCCCCCGATCAAAGGGAAAGCTTACACGCTGCGCATGCTGCCCCGAAAGGGGAGATCTCGGTTCGACGTTTATCTGGCTGGCACTGCCGAGGAACAGGAGGAAAAAGCCAAAGCCGCCCTCAAAGTGAATGCCGCCTTCCTGGCCTTCGTAGTCATTCCGCGAGAAATTTTCCAGACGAAAACAGGCAAGATCCGCCTGTGGCTGAGCGAAGATTTGGTCCCCCTCGTGGCGACCGTTGAAGACGCAATTGGCCTGGGAGACGTGCAAGCAACTCTCAAATCCCGAAGCTTTTCATCCCGTCCCTCCTGACCTGGAGTTCCACTTCGCCGTGCATCCATCAAACACTCAGCTATTTTTCCCCGGAAGTGCAGGGGGAAAGCAGACCGTCCCGGGGTTCTCCCGAAGCCCGCGGCTAGACCCGATTCGGGTCAGCCTCAAACGCCCCGGTGATGATTTCCCATGTGGGGTCCTCCCCCGCCGGCCAGATGACCGACACCACATCGAAGCGGCAAGGGGTTTGCGCCAGATTCTTTCGGGTCAAATAGTCCATGGCCACCTTCACCAGGGTTCTCTGCTTGTGGGGCGTTACTGCAAACACAGGAGAGAGGAATTTCCCGGAGCGTTTTGATTTCACCTCGACAAAGACGAGAGTCTCTCCATCCCGGGCAATGATATCAATCTCCCCCCAGCGGCAGCGATAGTTGCGTTCCACAATTCGATACCCCTGTCGAGCAAGCGCTCTTACAGCCACTGTTTCACCGGCAGCGCCCAGCGGGACCTCGGATCCCCCGGGTAGAGTTCCCTTGCGGGCTGCCGATCTAAGGACGGGAAGTTTCTTTCTCAAGGAGGAGCTCCGACACACCGTGGAAGGTCCGCCGGTGGATAGGACATGGCCCGTATAGCCGAAGCCGGTCGAGGTGAAGGGGTGTGGGATAGCCCTTATGAAGCGAGAAACCGTACTGGGGAAATTCCAATTCAAACTTGTCCATGAGGCGGTCCCGGGTTACCTTGGCCAGGATCGAAGCCGCGGCAATGGAAGCGCAACAGGCGTCGCCTCCGATCAAAGTTTTCTGAGCCGTCGGAAGAGGTAGTCGGTCGATTCCATCGATCAGGATCAAATCCGGAGAGGATCCGAGGCCAGCCACCGCCTCACACATAGCTTTCAGTGTTGCCTGCCGGATATTGATCCGGTCAATTTCCTCCGCCGGGACAATGCCGAGGCCCCACTTTACTCCGCAGTCGGTAATCCGGGTGTAAAGGTCTTCCCGAGTCGCGGGTTTGAGCTTCTTAGAGTCATTGAGGCGGGGGATAGGGACCGGTTCCGGGAAATGAACCGCGGCGGCTACCACGGGTCCCGCTAGAGGACCTCTTCCTGCCTCGTCCACACCGGCAATTCGGATGAACCCGGCAGCGCTGCCGGCCTGCTCCCACTCCCACCAATCTCCCCCGGCAGGTCTTCGCTCATGGCAGCTAGACTGCAGGAAGAGATCGCGCTCGGAAGCACCCGGTTTCGGTGTACTCATCGAGCCTTTCTGGCTCCCTTTTTCCCGGCAGCCGAGGATGCGGACATTCCCTTCTCCTTGACCCGAGCC
>DATEAK010000194.1:0-4350 GCA_035288405.1 bacterium
TGGGAAAAAGGGGACATGCTTCTTTTACCCGTCCAGCCCGGGGGCTGCGAGCACCAGCATTTCAATACGGATCCGGACAAACCGTCGAAATGGCTCGCTCTGCGGTACATGCCGACGACGGATGTTCTCGGCAATCAGCACGAACAAGTGGAAAACCACCCCGATTTTTTTAAAAAATAGCCGGCGCAAGCGGAAACACGAGAAAGGGTAACCGTGATGGATCTATTCGAAGCACTTTTAAAAAGAAGAGATGAAGAGCGGGAGCGCATGAAAAATCCCGTCGTGGTGGTCAAGGGGAGAGAGCTGCCGTGGTCCGAGAGCAAGTACGGGAAAATGCGCTGGTACATGCATCCCGAGCTGAAGGACCGCGCTTTGCAGACGCTGGCCGTCTATCACCAGGAACTTCCTCCCGCAGGAAAAAGCGCAAAGCTCAAGCAACAGGGGGAAGTCATCATTTATATGTTGGAGGGAGAGGGCTACTCCATCGTGGACGGAGTCCGGTTCGATTGGAGGCCCGGCGATTGCATCAATTTGCCCTCCAAACTCGAAGGCGTCGTTCACCAGCACTTCAACAAGAGCTCATCGGAGCCCGCGGTGATGATGGTCGCGATCCCCAATTTATTCGATTCCCTGGGAGTCGATATGGGCTGTGGTTTTGAGGTCCTGGAGCCGGCCTCTTCCTGAGAGGAGATCCTGTCCTCTCCAGTGAATCCGCCTTCGATTGAACGAGAAGAGAAATGAAAGTTTGTGAGCGCGATTCTGACATCCGATGGGAGCAGCCATGAAATATACAGGCCTGAGAGATTGGATCGAACAAGTCAAGGCCGTGGGGCAAATGGAATCGGTCCGCAGAGCACACTGGGACCTGGAAATCGGCGGGCTTACGGAACTGATCTGCAAGCGTTTCAAACCGCCCCCTGCACTGCTTTTCGACGATATCCCGGACTATCCGTCAGGTCACCGGGTCCTCGCCAACATGCTGGACAGCGTGGAGAGACTGGCGATCACCACGGGTATCGATCCCCAAATCACTCCCGTCGAGTTTATTCACAAGTGGCGCGAAAAGATCAAGGGCTTGAGCCCCATTCCCCCCGTGGTGGTCAAAGACGGGCCTGTCCTCGAGAATATCCGCACCGAGGCCCAGGTGAATCTGTTCGAGTTTCCCGCACCCAAGTGGCACGAGCAGGACGGCGGCCGTTACCTGGGAACCGCCAACCTCGTCATCACGCAAGACCCCGAAGAAGGCTGGGTGAACCTGGGAACCTATCGTGTCATGGTCCAGAACGAAAATACCGTCTCGGTCTACATCTCCCCGGGAAAACAGGGCCGCATCCAGCGCCAAAAGTATTTTGACATGAGCAGACCTTGTCCGGTGGCCATCGTCTTCGGTCAAGATCCTCTCCTCTTCGTCACGGCCAGTACGGATGTTCCTTATGGAATGAGCGAATATGAATATGCCGGAGGAATCCGCGAAGAACCGATTTCCGTGATTGAAGGACCCGTGACGGGACTGCCGATCCCCGCTTCCGCGGAAATCGCCATTGAAGGCGAAATGACCCCGGGGGATGTCATGCCCGAGGGTCCCTTCGGAGAGTGGACCGGATATTATGCAAGCGCCCGCCGATCCGAGCCTGTGCTTCGGGTAAAGTCCGTTTTGTTTCGCAATCAACCGATCATCTGCGGCGCTCCTCCCATGCGCCCGTCGGTGGGCCAGGGATTTTATCGCTCCTTGGAGCGCTCTGCTCTCATCTGGAATGCGCTGGAGGACGCCGGAGTTCCCGACGTGGCGGCGGTTTATTCTCATCCCGCCGCCGGTCGTTTTCTTACGATCGTCGCCATCCGCCAGAGGTATCCCGGACACGCAAAACAAGCGGCTCTTGTCGCCAGCCAGTGCAGGGCTGGGGCCTACCTCGGGCGCTATGTCATCGTCGTCGACGACGATGTGGATATTTACGACAGCGAAGAGGTCCTGTGGGCCATGTGCACACGCAGTGATCCGGAACGCTCCATCGACATCCTGCGGCGTTGCTGGAGCGGGCCCCTGGATCCGGCCATTCGCAGAGAGGAAAAAGGATTCAACTCCAGAGCCATCATTGACGCCACCCGCCCCTATGAGTGGAAGGACCAGTTTCCTCCCGTGAGCGGAATCAGTAGCGACCTGAAAGATCAGTTAGAAGGTAAGTGGTCTCATCTACTTGCCGGCCTTGCGCGCGTGGCGAAAAAACCGTGAGTTTCCGGCTGACCTCGCGAAGTTTTCCATGGGAAAGGGACGCAGATGTGTGAACAGCCTTCGAGCAACCGTTGGACCTATGAAGATCTCCTGCAGGAGAGCAGGCCCAAGATCCGCGAACTTTCGGATCTGCTCCCCTATGCCCAGTACCTGGCCAGTCAGCCGGAACGCCGCACGACTCACATCGGTTTCAACGGTTACGGGAGCACCAAGCCGGGGGATCGGGTGCTCATTGCGGTTGATTCCGAATACGACGACCGCGTGGTCACGGCCGTATCCATGGCCTTGAAAGAGCGAGGGGCCAAGGTGGATGTCCTGCGGGTCGATAAGGGGCCGGTTCGGGAGTTCGACGACCTGGATGAAATCCGCGCCATCATCCGCCGGGGCCCCTGGCAGGACAACCCGCGACGCTGGGAGGGACTCCCCTGGGTCGAAGAACTCGCCAAAGTGAACAAATACGATCTGCTCATTCACGGAAAGGGAGGCCCCATTCCCAAGACCGATTACCGCTACGAGGCCATCCCCTGGCTCCAGACGGAGCAATTCGCCTCCCCGGCCGCGATCTATCCCAGAGACGTTCACCTGATGATCAACCAGAAAACCTGGGACATGCTGTGGGGGCGTGGCAAGGGCGGGCGGGTCCGGGTCACGGATCCCGAGGGAACGGACCTCACCTACACGCTCCACGAGGCGTACTATGACGGGCGCTACGGCTTCAATGAGAACCCCGTCTGCGGGCACCTCTTCGGCCATCCGCCCACCCCGATGATCGATCCCGAGGACGCGGCAGGCATCATCAAAGGGACCACGAACCACTTTTCCAGGTCCTTTCCCCCCATCACGGTTCAAATGGAAGCCGGACAAGTCACACGGGTGGAAGGGGGTGCCGGCTACGGGGCGGCATGGAAGGACCTGCTGGAGGAAACGCGCAAAATCAAATACCCCTGCTTCCCCCGCAGCGGTCTTTTCTGGCTCTGGGAAGTGGCGATCGGCACGAACCCCAAGATCTGCCGGCCCCGCAACATTCACCTGCATTCCTCAGGCGGACACGAGTGGGAGCGGCGCCGCTCCGGGATCATTCACCTGGGACTCGGGACCTTGTGGCGGGGGCCGGAGGAATATTGGGCTGCGGAGAACAAGTTGCCCTATGGTCATCTCCACGTCCATCTCATGTTTCCGACACTGGAAGTGACTACCAAGGAAGGCGAGACCCTCCGAGTCATCAACCATGGGCGGCTCACAGCCATGGACGACCCGGAGGTCAGAAAGCTGGCCGAGAAATACGGCGATCCCGACAAGCTCCTGGCGGAAGACTGGATCCCTGAAATCCCCGGGATATCAACCGAGGGAGACTACGAATCCTATGCGCAAGATCCCGCGCGCTGGGAATACAGAGGGATCAGCGGTCGGTGACGCGAAAGCTCCAGGAGCCGGAAAACACGGGCGAGTTGCGCGCCGCAGCAACGGATGCAGGGTGTCTGAGAAACTTCTTTTCTGTCCGACAGGCAGACCAGAAACGACATGGGGGAACGGATCATGGATGAGGAAGGGCAGGTAACACGAAAGCACAGGGACCTGCCGCGGATATGGAAGCTGGTGGAGAGGGTGACTCTTTGCCTGATCAGCATCCTCGGAGCCGTCTACGCGCTGGGAATTCCGGGGTATTTTCGGCTGGCCTTCTTCGTCGAGCAGTACGCCGGCCTGCTCTTTGGAATGATGGTGTTCGCCTTGTTTCTCTCCACAAAAGCGTTCCGGCGCTCCCCGGACCGCACCCCTCCCGTGCTCGATGTGCTGTTCGCGATCGCCGGGTTGGCATCAGGTCTCTACATCGCGGTTTTCTACCCGACCATCGTCTTCCGCAGCGGTTTCATCACCACGCCGAACCTGGTCTTCGGCCTCGCCGCGTTAGTCCTCGTCCTGGAAGGCACCCGGCGCACCTCGGGGTGGGTCCTGGTCATCGTTACTCTGGTCATGGCCGCCATCGCCTTATTCTCCGGATCCCTCCCCGGAATCTTCAAGATATCATCGGTGGCCTGGGACCGCCTGGTCAACTATCTCTACCTGGACACCAATGCTCTCTTCGGGCTCCCCTTGACAGTGACTCTGGATATGGTCCTCCC
>DATEAK010000195.1:0-15744 GCA_035288405.1 bacterium
CGTGGAGGAATCCTAAACGCTGAGCTTGTACCACGCTCAATTCATACAGCTTGGCGTTGGAGATAGCGAGTCCCATCTGGCTTCCCAGAGATTCCAGAAAGTACTGTTCGGAATGTTGCCAGCGCCGGCCTTGTCGCGCAAGAATGCTCAGTGTACCGAACAAACGATCCTGATGACAGGCCGGTACGCATATAGCCGAAAACAGGTCACCTATTTTGTCAGGGGAGAGAACCGAATCGCCTAAATTCCGTATATCATCAACAGCGATGACCTGTCTCTGCAAGGCAGCCTTACCGGCTATCCCTTTCCCCAAGCTTGTGACCCAGGCTGAATCTTCTTCGGTGAGCCGATAGCCTTTCTGGCAAGCCACTCTAAGCATTCCAAATTCATCGACGAGTCGAATGATGGCGGCATCGGCCCCCGTGACACGGACGGAGACTTCCAAAGCCATCTCCAGTACGCGATTGAGGTGGAGAGAGCTGTTGACCGCCCGTGCAAATTCAACCAAGGCCTCCAGTTCCTGGACTCGCTTCGCAGGGTCAGTCATATGGTCAACGGAAGTCTCCGCGACCTGGACATTTTCCCGGACGGTCATTGGGACCTCCTTGTCGCGAGCTCCGGATGACTGGATTGCGGGATTTGGTCCTGAACACTCAGATCTTTCTCAATCCCCACGCACGAGTTTTCTCTTTGAATCATAGGAAGAGTGAAAGAAAAAGTGGAGCCGGCTCCGAGCCGGCTATCGACCCAGATCCGTCCTCCATGGATCTCCACGATCTTCTTGGCGATGGCAAGTCCCAATCCGGTGCCTTGCTTTTTTTCCGAATGAAACTGAGTGAACTCCTCAAAGAGCCGGCCCAAGTTTTCCGCCGGGATCCCGAATCCGGTATCAGTCACACGGACCAACAGTTCGGGCCCATTCACATTCGCACTCAGAGAGATGGTTCCGGACTCGGTGAACTTGACGGCATTCGTGATGAGGTTCAGAAGGACCTGCCGTATGAGCCCACGGTCGCACAAGACAAGAGGGAGGTCTCCGGCAACCTCGTTAACCAGTTGGACTTTGCCATTCGAGCCCGGAGGGATGGACAAAGCCAGGCATTCGCGGACCAGATCTCCGAGGTCGACTTCCTGGGGAGAGAGGACGATCTTGCCGGATCGGATCCTGGCCATGTCCAGGATGCCGCTGATCATATCAAGCAGTAACTCGCCATTGTGAAGCACGATCTCTAGATTTCTGACCTGGGATGGTTTCAACTCCCCTTCTTCCCCGTTCAGCAGCAGCCTGGAGAACCCAATGATGGAGTTCAGGGGATTGCGCAGCTCATGGGACATGCCGGCGAGAAAATTCCCCTTGAGCTGTTCCGCTTCGCGGATCTGCTCGTTTTGCCGGATCAGCTTCAGGTTCTTTTCCTCCAGATCCTCATAGAGGCGGGCGTTCTCGATGGCGAAGCCGATCTCTCCGAGAAGGGTTGTGAGGAACGTGGTGTCTTGCTCCTGGAAGGATCCGAAAGCTTCCTTGTCCGAGAGGCACATGACTCCAATGATCGAGCTCTTGGCCTTGATCGGCAGGCAAATAAACGAGGTCCCGTCGCCGTGAATCCCCTCTTTTTTCTGCAGACGGGGATCAGACTCCACGTCGCTGACCAGTACCGGTTTCCTCCCGAGCAAGAGGGTCCGCTCGATCCAGGGCTCCAGGTGCACGCCGTCGGCCGGGACTTCTTCAGGAAAACCGCATGCCGCTGCCAGGACGAGCGTCGCTTCCCCAGGAGGACGGAGCAAGATGGAACCCCTACCGGCCCCCACCTGCCCCATGGCCTTTTCAAGGACGACCTTCAGGAGCTGATGAATATCGGTAACGACACAGGAAAGTTGGGCCGTCTCGTTCAGAGTGGTAAGCTCACCGATTCGCTGTTGCAGCTCTTTGGATGCCTTCTGGAATTTTTCCAGAAGCCGATTAAAAGAGGTGGCGATTTGTGATAGCTCGTTGTTGTGAGCCGATAAATCCAGTTGCTCCAGCTCCACGCCCACAGCATCCCGGAAGTTTGAGGCCAGAGCCAGAATTTTCTCGGCAATCTGCCGCAACACCCAGAAACCGAACAGAGAAACGAGCATCACCGCCGCCAGGCCCAGAGAGACGGACTTCTCCTCCACCAACCCCCGGGTGTACAGGATCCAGAAAAAAACCAGCAGGGGCAGGATGAACATCAGCGCGTAGGCAATCAGGAACTTGTAGCTCAAGCGCTCGTTCCCGAAGGACCTCAATCGCTTTTTCATATCACTTTTCCCGTCGTCCCGTCCGGGGTCTCTTCAGAATAGCCCCGCCACTCAACGGTAGCGTAAAGCGGAAGGTAGATCCCTTGCCGGCTTCGCTCTCGACCCAGATTCGCCCTCCGTGGGCTTGAACCAGATTTTTGCAGATCGTGAGCCCCAGGCCCACTCCCCTGTCTCTAGAGTTTACCGGGGAACTCAGTTGAACGAACTCTTCGAAAATCCTGTCCTTCTCTTCCGGAGGTAATCCTTTCCCCGTATCGCGCACGCTAATCTCTACATGGTCCTTCTCCGGGCGGACTGCGACGGCAATTTCCCCTTTCTCGGTGAACTTGATGGCGTTACTGAGGAGATTTTGCAGTATCTGTTTCACCCTCTGGGGATCGCCGGAGATCGGGGGCAAATCCGGAGAGAAAACAGTCCGGATGGACAGATCCCGGCCGTAAACCAGGGACTGCATCATGGAAACGCTTTCCTCGATGAGCTTATGCAGGTCGAAAAGCTCAGGGCGGATCTCCAGTTTACCCACCTCAATATGGGAATAATCCAGAATGTTCGTAATGAGACCCAGCAGGTACTTGGCGTTTTGATGGATCGTCGAGACGTCTTCCTGCAAGCGCTCTGGAAGAGGCCCGTCAATCCCTTTGAGGATGATCCCGGAAAACCCGATCATGGCGTTGAGAGGTGTGCGCAGCTCGTGACTCATGCTGGCCAGAAAGGTGGACTTAATGCGGTTGGCCTTTTCCAACTGGTAGTTGGTCTCCTGCAGGTTATTGTTCAACTCCTGGAGTTCCCGTGTCCGGGCGGAGACCTGCTCCTCCAGGATCCGGTTCATGTTTTGTACCTGGGAAAACAGATGAGCATTGACCAAGACCTGGGAAGCTTGGGAAGCGATGATCGTGAGGAGCCGCTGTGTGCCGGCGTCGAAGACCGCCGGTTCGGAGTGGCTCAAGTTCAACACCCCGATCACTTCCTCTCCATTCTTGAGAGGCAGGCAAAGCAAGGAGACCACAGAATCACCATAAGGATAGCCTTGTAGGAAACGGTCATCTTGTCTGGCATCGGCGAGGAGACAACCCTCTCCGGTTCCCGCCACGTGGCCTGCAATGCCTTTTCCCGTCTTGAAGTGAATCGTGCCCGGATCCTCCGGTGCATAGAAAGATGCCTTCTCGTCGTAAATCGACCGGACCGCCACGAGCGAGAGTCGAGATCCGGCCTCATCTACCAGCATGAGCGAGCAGCTTTCAGCGCCGGTTTCCTCGCAAACTATACTGAGCAGCTCCGCACAGACCCGGGGAAAATCACTAACGAACCTGAGGCCGTCGGCGACCCGTCGAATGACGGAGATTTCCTCAACTTTCTCCTGAAAGCGCAGGGAGGTTTCCTTGAGGGACCGGGAATAGACATCCCGTTCCTCTACGAGGCTGCGGATCCTCTCCTGGAGGGCAATTTCCCTTAGCATGTCACTGTACCTATCCCAGAACCTGGAAGAATTCTTCGATATTTCCCTGCTCTTTACCCAAATTTAAGGACAACTCCAGCAGCGAATCGTCGTCCAGATTCAGCACCTTTCGGCTATCGAGACAGATGTTTGGTACCAGCGAATCTCCCCCCCGAGCCGATGCCCACCTTCCGTGTGATGGAATCGCCCACGTGGGCAATGGATGCCATCAGAATTCCCTGAGGTTCGCTGTTCTCCGGATCATGGTGATGATGTATCGGATCGAGAAGTACGGTTGGGAACTTCCATTGCTGTCCCAGCCAGAAGCCCACACTGTCGTGCCCTACCCCCAGGAGGATCTCCTTCTCGACTTCAATAATGGGCCTTGGAGACTCCTGGATGCGACTCATCACCTGCTGGTACTCCTCGGAGAAGAAGCGGTCCAGGACGACTTTGCCGATATCGTGAAGAAGTCCGGCGACGAAAGCACTATCCGGGTCCGGGAATCGCACCTGTTTGGCCAAAAGTTCGCAGGCCTTCGCGCAGCCGATGGAGTGTAGCCAGAACTTTTCCCGATCGAAAAACCGGGAATCGCCCCGGCCCAGAACGTCAAACACCGAAGCGCTCAGGGCCAGGCTTTTTACCGTTTCAAAGCCCAATACGACCACGGCTTGCGGAATGGAGGTAATCGCCCTGGAATAACCGTAGAAGGCCGAGTTGGCCAAGCGCAGCACTCGAGAGGAAATGGACGGGTCTCTGGAAATCATTGTCCCCAGGTCTTTGGCGGATGACTTCTCATCTTTGGCAATTTGCATGATCTTCGTGACGATCACAGGAAGTGTGGGAAGGTCCTTCACCCGGGCCATGAATTTCTTCATTTCCTGTTCACCGAACTGTTTTTCTGTATGCATACCGCCGAGCATATTCACCCGCCTTCCGAAGCTAATCCGCTAGATGACATGTCCCCTCAACCAGAAAGAGGGAGCACAACTTGAAATATCGAACCCTGGCCGACTTTGCTCTCCACCTGAATGGTCCCTCCGTGAGTCTTGACGATCCCGTATGAAACCGGCAGACCCAGGCCGGTACCATGACCTTCCATCTTGGTCGTGAAGAAGGGTTCAAAGATTTGCTTCTGGATCTCCGGTTCGATCCCGCTGCCGTCGTCCTTAAAAAAGACCGACACGGAGCCGTTCTGCTGGCCCGTCTCAATTTGGAGCTTCCCTCCATTGGTCATGGCGTCCTGTGCGTTTAGAATCAGGTTCAGGACCACCTGCTGCAATTGCGGCCCGGATCCTTTGATCCGTGGAAGTCCCGGGCTCAAGCGACACTCGACCCGAATCCGGTGCTGGGCAAGCTGATTTTTGAGGAGGACTAGAGTCTTCTCCACCACTTCGTTCAAGTCCACCTCGTCATCGAGGGTAGGTTTGGCCCGGTGCATCTCCAGCAATTGGAGGACAATCCGGGAGATTCTTTGCACGCTCTCCTGGAGCAATCCGATGTATTCACGATGTGGATTTTCCGGTCGGATTTCCCGCCACAAGACTCCCAGGAAGTTTTCCATCGCCTGCAAGGGGTTATTGATCTCGTGGGCCACGCTCGCTGCCAGCCTTCCCACAGCGGCCAGCTTTTCGGTCTGCACCAAATGTTCCTGGAGCTCCTCAAGCTGGCTGGATCTCTCTTCCACCCGGGCTTCCAAATCCCGGTTGAGAGCCGTGAGCTCGGCAATTTTTTCCTCCAACCGATTCACCAGACGGCCGCTATATTCCCTCAGGTAGTGGACCTCTTCCTGATCGGGCATATGTTCGGCTTTCCCGTCCAGGAATTCTCGAACCTGGTCAGGAAACTTATCGATGTCGATCGGCTTAGCGAGATACCCTGTGCACCCGGAGGCGAGGCTTCTCTCCCGGTCCCCCTCGCTCACGTTGGCGGTCAGAGCCACGATGGGAACCCGGCGGAGTTCCTCCATCCCCCTCATCTTGGTGGAGGTCTCATGGCCACCCATCCTCGGAATGTTGATATCAACCAAGATCAGATCAGGCTTAATTTGCCGAGCCACGGCAATACCCGTAATCCCGTCGGCAGCTTCGTACACAGTGTAGCCGTGGGGTTCGAGAACACGTTGCACAAGCAAGAAATTGTCCCGGTTATCCTCGATATAAAGAATTCGCTTGCCCCGTATTTCCCCGGGAGAGCCCTGATTTTTCAAATGAGTACCTCACCAGGCGGAGTACAATGGAAATCGCCGTCCGCCCATTCTTACTCATCGAATTTCTCTACAAGGACCTTAAGGGAGAAGGGGAAAAGAATCGGAGGCGAGGAGGGGTAGGCCCGGAACCTAGGGCGTTTAATGCAAGAGTTTACCGAGACGATTCCATCTGGGGCCCGGCTTGTCACGATCCCAAGACCAATAAATCAAGAAGGCTTTTCCCTTGATTTCATCGCTCTTTAGGAATCCCCAGAACCGGCTGTCCTGGCTGTTATCCCGATTATCCCCCATGACAAAGTAGCTTTTCGCAGGAACAACGAGGGGACCCAAATAGTCCCGAGGCGAGGCCATGCCCGGCAGGAGCGTGGGGTCTTCATGCTGTATAAAGTTTTCCTGTAATGGCTTCCCGTTGACGTAGACGACCTTCTTGCGAACCTCGACCGTATCCCCGGGAAGACCGATCACGCGCTTGATAAAATCTCTAGTTTCATCCTGGGGATATTTGAATACGATAATCTCGTCCCGCGCCGGATCGGTAAACCGGTATATAAATTTATTCACCAGGATGTGATCCCCGATGAGGAGCGTTGGAATCATGGAGCCTGAGGGGATCTTGAAAGCTTGCACGACGAAGGTTCTGATGAACAGGGCGAGAATAATCGCAATGACAATCGCCTCGCCATATTCTCTCCAGACCGGTTTTTTCTTGAGGATCTTCACGGCCTTCTCTGCCGTTGCTACCGTTTCAGCCCTTTTCGCATGCCGAGTAACCTGGGGCATTTTCTCTCATCCTTCCTGATTCTGCAGCAAGACCATGAAGGCTTCCTGCGGAATTTCTACTCTGCCCACTTGCTTCATTCGTTTTTTCCCTTCCTTTTGTTTTTCCAACAGCTTGCGCTTTCGTGTAATGTCTCCACCGTAGCACTTGGCCGTCACGTTCTTGCGCAGGGCCTTCACGGACTCACGAGCAATGATACGACTGCCCACGGCCGCCTGCAAGACCACTTCGAAAAGCTGTCGCGGGATAATCTGCCTCATTCTTTGTACCATGTCCCGCCCCAGGTAGTAGGCCTTTTCCCTGGAAACGAGAAGAGAAAGGGCGTCCACCGCCTCCCCGTTCACCAGAATATCCAACTTGACCAGGTCTCCGGCCCGCCAATCAAGAGGCTCGTAATCCAGGGAAGCATACCCCCGTGTCAGAGACTTCAAGCGATCGAAAAAGCTGTGCATGATCTCATTCAGTGGAACTTCGTAGGTTATGATCACAGTGCGTTCATCGAGATATTCGAAGCTCTTCTGCACCCCGCGCCGATCCTGCAAGAGTTGGAATACGGATCCTACGGAATCTGCCGGAGTAACGATGGTGGCCAGAACATAGGGTTCGCGGATTTCTTCGATTTCCTGCGGAGAAGGCATGCAAGCGGGGTTCTCGATCCAAACCGCCTCTTTGCCCTGGACCGCAACCTGATAGACAACCGTAGGGGCAGTCGTGATCAGTGAGAGTGAGAATTCCCTCTCCAGTCTCTCCTTGACGATATCCATGTGGAGGAGCCCCAAAAACCCGCAGCGGAACCCAAAACCAAGGGCCAGAGAAGTCTCGGGCTCATACGTAAAGCTGGAGTCGTTGAGCTTTAATTTGTCCAGCGAACTGCGCAAAGACTCAAACTGGTGAGTCTCTGTAGGATAGAGACCGCAAAATACCATGGGCTTCAGACTTTTGTACCCCGGGAGCGCCTCGGAGGCCGGCCGGCGAGCCTCCGTGATGGTGTCCCCGACCTTCGTATCCCCGACCTGTTTGATCCCCGCGATCAGGTACCCCACTTGTCCGGCACTGAGTTGCGGGAGAGGTGTCAGCTTGGGCCGGAGGATTCCTACATCTTCCACTTCAAAACATTTCCCGGAGGACATGAGTTGGATGGCCGTGCCTGGCTTAACCTCCCCATCGAACATCCGGACCAAAGCGACGACTCCCCGGTACGAGTCAAACCAGGAATCGAAGATCAGGGCCTTGCAGGGCGCTCCAGTTTCCCCGCGGGGAGCAGGAATCCGCTCGATGATGGCGGCGAGAATCTCCTGAATTCCCAACCCTTGCTTGGCGCTGGCCAGAATGGCATCTCCCGCCTCGATTCCGATGACATCTTCAATTTGTTTTTTGACTCTGTTCGGATCCGCGTTGGGGAGATCGATCTTGTTGATCACCGGAATGATGGTGAGATGGTTTTCCAGGGCCAGGTAGGCGTTGGCCAGAGTCTGGGCTTGTACTCCCTGGACTGCATCGACAACCAGGAGCACCCCCTCGCAAGCGGCCAGACTGCGGGAAACTTCATAGGTAAAGTCCACGTGCCCCGGCGTATCGATTAAATTCAGGGTGTATACTTCCCCGTCCCGATGCCGGTACTTCATGCAGGCACTCTGAGCCTTGATTGTGATTCCTCGTTCTCGCTCCAGGTCCATCTGATCCAGGACCTGGTCTCTCATCTCCCGGAGCGGGATGGTCTCAGTCACCTCCAGGAACCGATCCGCCAGCGTGGATTTCCCATGGTCAATGTGGGCAATGATCGAAAAATTTCTAATGTGAGAGATAGACATCCTTGTAACTTCACCTGCAAAGAAAAGGGGAGGAGCACGAAGGATCTCCTCCCTTTCTCCAAAGATTAACAGCTTTTGTATGAATACCTCTTTCCCCCCAGTGAGTCAACCCCTTTGTCATTAAGCAATCAGCGTTCAGCTATCAGCAGTCAGCTCTTTCCTCAATTCCCCCTGCCTCGCGGAAAAATCAAAGATTTACTGAAGATGATGAATCACGGGTGAAAATAAGGGAACTCAGACTCTAGGCTGAATGCCGATAGCTCAGGAGGTTTTTACCGTGTGACGGTGCATGAAACCGACCAGAGCGTCTCTATGCTCTTCGCGAATCAACGCAAAGGCACCAACCGCAGCGAGGATTTCATCCCCGTTGTATTCTCGCACCATCATCCGAAGCACCTTCACCACCGATCGCACCGTCTCCGTCAGCTCCGGGTGAATAATCTCCAGATAGAGAAACGTGCCGACCTCGAGCAGACGGTCCGCAAGGAAAGCGAGCCCGGCGCCGCTGAAGTTCACCCCCTGCCCTTCTCGCAAGGGACCGAGCTGGTAGGCGCATTCGCCTTTCTTGAGAATCTCCCGATAGCGCACCGGAATCTGCAGGTCCAGACGGAAAAACTCCCGCCGGTCGAAGAATTCCTTTTGACTGGGGGTGACTCCCATTTCTGACTCCCTACTCTTTCAAGATGATGATTTCCACCCGTCGGTTTCGCGCCCGGTTTTCCGGAGTCGCTCCGAATCGCGGTTTGTAACTGGCATAGCCGACCGCGGAGAACCGTTCGGGAGGAAGGCCGGTCTCCTCGATAAAAAACCGCACGACGCTGCTGGCACGGCTGCTGGAAAGCTCCCAGTTGGAGGGAAACTGGAGGGTGCTGATCGGCACGTCGTCCGTGTGGCCTTCCACCAAAACCTTGTAAGGGACCCTCTTCAGAAGATCGGCCATGCGGAAAAGGAAGGGTCTGAACCCCCCATCAAGCGTCGCGGTCCCGGACTCAAAGAGAACCCCGCCATTGGCATAGAGAATGATTCCACGTTTCTCCTGAGTGACTTCCATGCTTTGCTGAAGATTCTCTTGTGAGACGGCGGTGCGAATATCCTCCGACAATTTCTGCCAGCTTACCTGCTCTGCTGCAGCGCCCCCGCCTCCTCCCGCTGCCCCACTGCCTTGCACGCCCAGGGCCGAAGTAATCGACTGGACCGCCGCTGTATACTTGGACGTGTCGAGAGCGGACATGCTGTAGAGGAGGATGAAAAAGGTCATCAGCAACGACATCATGTCGGCAAGGCTGATGAACCACACTCCTTCATCCGATTCGCCATGCTCCTCACGAAGCTGCAACTTTTTCTGCTTCTCGCTCACGGGTCTCTCCCCCCTTGCTGGTCTGTGCGGAGCGTGCCAGGCGCTTGGAGTAGCTGGTCCTCATTTCAGGAGGCAAAAAGGCGTTCAGCTTCTTCTCGACGATCCTCGGGTTGACGCCCGCTTGAATCAGCAGAACCCCTTCGATGATGATCCGTCCCCGCAGGACCTCTTCTTCGGTACGGCTCTTGAGCTTTTCCGACACGGGCAGCAAAAACAGGTTGGCCAGCATGGCCCCGTAAAATGTCCCCACCAGGGCGACGGCCATTCCTTTACCGATCGATGCGTTGGCATCCGAGCCTCCCAGGTTTCTCATCATGGCGATCAGACCGATGAGGGTTCCAATCAGGCCGAAGGCAGGGGCAAACTTGGCCGCAGAGCGGAATACCTGCTCTCCGCTGCGATGGCGGACCTGGAGAAAATCGAGCTCGGTTTCCAAAACCTCGCGGATAAACTCCGGTGGGTGGCCATCGACAAGCATCTCCACCCCGAGCTTTAAAATGCGATTCTTGATCTTTCGACCCTCCCCCTCCAGGCTCAGGACGGAGTTTTTGCGGGCCGTGTGGGCAAGCTGGACAATGCGCTGGATATGGCCCGAAGGTTCCTGAAAGTCGCGCCGGAAGATGTTCAGTGAGATCCCCATCACTTTGAGTACCCGGGGAAGGGGATAACTGATGAAGGTAGCGGCTATGGTCCCACCGAAAACGATCATGATGGCTTCCAGGTTGAAAAAGATACCAATCCCCCCCTGCAGAATGATGGCAACCAGCAAAAGACCCATCCCAACGATAATGCCGAAGAAGGTGGACATGGACTCTATCCTTTATTGGGATTCAACCCGAATCGTGTTGTCTCGAACCGTGAACCGGACCTGCTCATATTCCTGGCTGAGAACCATCGATTGATCTCCAATCTTCAAGGTGACCCCCGGATATGCACACCGGGAAGCCACAATGGCCGCACCCGGAAAGTATGTGGGAGATTCGCCCACGCTGCGAAGTTGATGGCGGATCACCGCCATTTGCTCCATCAGCGGCAGGACATCCAAAAACATGAGTGCCACCTGCGCTTTTTCATCATTCTGACCCTGCAAGGATTCGACCAGATACATCATCTTGGAAAGGTTATGAGCCTTGGGGTCCGGAAACTGCACCCCAAGACGGCTCAGGGCAAATTGGATATTTTCCATTTCCAGTCGGTGGCGGGTCTCCAGGCTCTCCAGTCGTTCGCGCGAATCCCGCAATTTTTCCCCGACTCGGGGATCGATCCCCACTTCAACCTCCGTTGGCACTACGGCGGGGGAGCCGATCTGGACCGCCTCGATTCTCTCCCCGGCACGGACGCATCCCCCCAGGAGGACACCGCTGCCGGAAACGACCACCTTTTTCCCGGCCCGGATCGTGCAATACATCGCGGTTTCCCCGATAAACACGTTGGCGGGTGTCTCGATCACGGCCTGCTGTGCAAATTTCACATGCACATCTCCACCGGCCGCAATCTTCCCCTTTCCCCCACCGGCAAACCCTCCGTGGACATGAATCTCTCCTCCTGCCTCCACAAAGGAGCTTTCCACAATCCCATCGACCTCCAGGTTTCCCCCGGCGCTGACTCGAAAGCCGGCCCGTATGTCCCCCGCAACATGGAGATTCCCGGGAACTTTCAAATTTCCGGTACCGACTCCAACACCGGCGACCTCTACCAATTCAGGCATACAATCCTCAACCACGGAACAAAAGCCAAGACACAGGGAAGCCTCCCCCAGGAACCCTAGATCGCATCGGCTGCCGGAGACCCCACTTTAGGAGCCAGAAAGACATCGGGTCGTTCAGAGGCCCGGAGAAGAGGGCTTTTTCGTTGACAATCGAAACTCCATTGTTTAGTCTACCCCTTGAAATACCGTGGCTTTCGGGAGACTTACTTATGTTGCGCAGTATGACCGGCTATGGCCGGGGAGAAATTCGAGACGAGAAAAAGTCCTGCACTGTGGAAGTACGCTCCGTGAACCACCGCTATCTGGACGTTTCCGTCCGCCTTTCCAAGCGTCTTGGCGATGCGGAAAGCTGGGTTCGCAAACAAATTCAGGACCGTTTTTCCCGGGGACGTTTCGATGTGTTTCTCAACGTCGAACTCCGAGACCGGCCGGGAAAGACTTTCAGCGCCGATCTGACTCTGGCCGAACAATACGTTGCGTCCCTGAAAGCCATTCAGGAAAAGCTTCATCTTCCCGGAACGATCGAGGTCGGCTCCCTGGCAACAGTCCGAGACCTTTTCCGAATCGAGGAAACCGAGGAACAGATCAATCACATTCAGGAAATCCTGGCCGAGCCCATGAATCTCGCCCTTGCCGCCCTGCAGGACATGAGGGAAAGGGAAGGGGAAGTTTTGTGCCGTCAGATTATGGACCGGATTTCTTCCATCACGGAAACCCTGGGCGAATTGCAGAACCGGCTGCCCCAGGTTCTGACGGACTACCACAGCCGTCTCCGGGAACGGGTCAGGGTTTTGCTGAACGGAGCAAACATGGACGAGTCCCGTCTCCATCAAGAGGTGGCCTTGCTGGCCGAGCGCAGTGACGTGGCCGAGGAGATGACCCGCTTGCGCAGTCATCTGCAGCAGTTTCACACACTCATTGAATCCGATCAGACTGTGGGGAGAACGCTCGAATTTCTCCTTCAGGAAATGTACCGGGAAGTAAACACGATCAGTTCCAAATCGAGCGATCTGCAAATCTCTCAATACGTGGTTTCCATCAAGAGCGACCTGGAAAAAATCCGGGAGCAGATCCAGAACGTGGAGTAGGCATGGAGCACAGGCTGATCCAGATTGGTTTCGGAAACGTGGTGGTGGCATCCCGAGTTGTGGCCGTGCTCTCCTCCGATTCTTCTCCCGTGAAACGGCTCAAGGAGGAAGCCCGCAAGGCGGGAAAACTGCTGGACGCCACTCAAGGGCGAAAGACCAGGGCCGTCATCGTCACGGACAGCGACCATGTCATCCTGGCGGCCGTGCAGCCGGAAACCGTGGCCATGCGTTTCGAGGAATACGATCTCAAGAGAAATGATTGATGAGCCCGACATTCGGATCTCCACCATCTAAAGGGCTCGTCTTCGTGCTCTCAGCTCCCTCGGGAGGCGGCAAGACCTCTTTATGCAAGGGCGCCGTGGACTTTTTCGGTGATCTTGTCCACTCGGTTTCCTACACGACCCGGCCCCCACGCCCCGGTGAAACTCACGGACAAGATTACTTCTTTGTTTCCCGCCGAGAGTTCGAGGAAATGGCGGCCCGGGGGGAATTTCTGGAATGGGCTCAGGTCTTCAGTCATCTTTATGGGACGGCGGCCTCCACATTGCGCTCGGTTATCGACGGGGGTAAGGACATTATCCTGGATATCGACATCGAGGGCGCTCGCCAACTTCGGCAGCGCCTGGCGGGATCCATTCACATCTTTTTACTTCCTCCTTCCCTGGCAGTGCTTGAAGATCGATTGCGGGGCAGGGGAAGTGATCCCGAACCCGTGATCCGCGAGCGGCTCCGGGCCGTGCGGGCTGAAATCAGCCATTTCCGGGAATATAACTATCTTATTGTGAACCGCGATTTGGAGGAGTCGCTCCTTCAGCTCCGGGCGATTATCACGGCCGAGCGTAGCCGGACAAGCCACTACCGGCTGGAGGACCTGGGACTGGATGTCGGCCTTAAAGGGCCGGTGGACGGTTCCGAATTGAGCCGCAGTTGATGGGTATATAATGTCAACACCGGATTGCCAACCTCTGCGGGGACGCTGCATTATCCTGGGAGTGTGCGGGGGGATCGCAGCGTACAAGGCCGTGGAAGTGTTACAGCTCTTGATCAAATCGGGCGCAGATGTTCACGTCGTCATGACCTCGAGTGCCCGGGAGTTCGTGGGCTCTCTTACGTTCGAAACCCTTTCCCGAAACCCGGTGTACACACAGACTCTAGCCTTGACGCGCACGGGAGAAATCGCTCACATCGCTCTGGCTCAGAAGGCCGACCTGGCCCTCGTTGCTCCGGCCACAGCCAACTTAATCGGGAAGTTTGCCCACGGGATCGCTGATGACGCCTTGACGACCCTATTGATTTCCGTCCCCACCCATGTCCCGGTATACCTGGCTCCGGCGATGGACCGGGACATGTACACCCATCCGGCGGTCTCTGAAAACCTCGGCATCCTGACACGACGCGGCGTCCTCCTGCTGGGTCCGGAGGAAGGATTCCTGGCCTCAGGTCTCCAGGGGAAGGGCCGTCTGGCCGGCCCCAAAGAGATCGTACGGGCGGTCACCGACAAGCTCGCTCCCCGGCGGGAACTCCAGGGGATGAGCATCTTGATCACCGCAGGTCCCACGCAGGAGCCTGTGGATCCTGTGCGATTTCTCTCCAACCGGTCATCGGGAAAGATGGGCTACGCTCTAGCCGCAGCCGCTGTGGCCCGCGGAGCTCGGGTCATTTTAATCAGCGGCCCTGTAAACATTTCTGCCCCGGCCGGGCTCTCGCAGTTTGTTGCCGTGACCACGGCAGCGGAAATGCGAGAAGCCGTCATGAGCCGTCTTGGAGAGGTGGAGGTAGTGATCAAAGCGGCAGCGGTAGCGGACTTCCGTCCGCAGAGACCTGCCCGGGCCAAGATCAAGAAAGAAGGGAATGCATTTTCGTTGGAACTTGAGCGCACCCCGGACATTCTGAGTGAAATTGGCGCCATGAAAAAAGATCGGATCCTGGTCGGCTTTGCAGCTGAGACCAACGAGATCCTGGAAAACGCCCGCCGCAAGCTCAAGGAAAAGAACCTCGATCTTCTAATCGTAAACGACGTGGGCCGGACGGACATCGGCTTTCACAGCGACTACAACCAGATCATCCTCGTGTCCCCGGATGGGACTTCCGAGGAGACCTCTCGGCTTCCCAAGAGGGAAATCGCCGACATCATCATGGATCGCATCGTATCCCTCAGCTCCCGCCGCCGGGGGTGACCGTGAACCATTCGAGTAAATCCCTGCAAGAAGAATCACGGGAACTCGCCGACATCGCTGCTTCCCTGCGCGGGATCGTGCTGGCTCAGAGGGAATCGGGACTCCATGATCTTCCCTGGAAGTCGAGACCCCGGCCGGCGCAAGATTCCACGCCGCAGCCCTCTCTCACCGAACTCGCCGCCGTAGTGGCTTGCTGCACGCGGTGCTCCCTGCACCAGGGGCGGACCCAGACGGTTTTCGGCACAGGGGATCCGAATGCTCGGTTGATGTTTATCGGGGAAGGTCCGGGACGGGACGAGGATTTACAGGGAGAACCCTTCGTCGGGGCGGCCGGCCAACTGCTGACTCGAATCATTGCGGCCATTGGACTGACCCGGGAACAGGTTTATATTGCCAACATCGTCAAGTGCCGCCCCCCCGGCAACAGGACCCCTCGTCCCGAGGAGATCGCCGCCTGCCTGCCGTACCTTACGACCCAGATTGAGCAGATCCGGCCGAAGATCATCTGCACGTTGGGCAATGTAGCGGCCCAATCACTCATGGAAACGACGGAGAAGATCTCTTCTTTGAGAGGAAGATTTCACCGCTGGAGAGGCATACTGGTCATGCCCACCTACCACCCCGCTTTCCTGCTGAGGAATCCGGAGAAAAAACGGGACGTCTGGGAAGACATGAAGCAAGTCCAGAAAGAACTTTCTAAGTCAGCCCCCTGAATATCTCTGCAAGTGGAAGCTAGCGGGTTATCACGCCGTGCAGAGTTCTTCCCGCCGCCTCGACGAAGGGCTGAAGTTCCACCATAAGCTTCTCAAACTTGCCCGGCTTCAAGGATTGCGGCCCATCCGAGAACGCCTCCTCCGGCCGGGGATGCACTTCCACCATGATCCCATCCGCCCCCGCTGCGATG
>DATEAK010000196.1:0-3440 GCA_035288405.1 bacterium
GAAGAGGAGGTAGCCCCGCGCTGCTTCTCTCGCCCGCTGGTAGGCCAGTTCCTTGCTCTTCTGGAACGCCGTGAACAGCTCGAGTGCGACCCACGGATGTTTCTCCAGGACTCGATTTTGCACGACGACCATATGGTTGCAGGGGAGGACACCGGTTTTCTTGTAGAAGTCAAGGATGATCTGCCGGCCGGAATCCGGGAACAGAGGACGGATCCTCGGATTCCCCTCGATCTGTGTACCGCTGTACCGATCGAGGGTGCTCATGCGGGTTCTCCCCGTATAAATGTTGTCGAGTGCAATACCGTAAGCCGCGTCGATCTCCCCCTGATCGAGCATGGCAGCAAAGGTTTGCTCCTGTGCCAAAAAGTTCAGTTTCACGCCTGCGGGAGGGGTGCGGTCCAGTTCCAGTATTCCGGCGTGACTGTGCTCCCGCGTGCGGCCGTTGTACCAGGTGATTTCTTGCGGGTTGATCCCGTAAAGCTCCTTCAGGAATATCCTCAACCAGAGCGCTGCGGTGGAGGGGTAGTCGGGGCTCCCGAGCCGTTTGCCTCTCAAATCCGAAAGGTCGCGGATGCCCGACTCGCTATTCACATAGAAATTAAGCCACCAGAAAGCCTTGGAGAGAAAAACCGGGAGTCCGCTCCAGTCCCATTTGGATCCGTCTCTTCTTTCCCTCGTCATTATATATTCGGAAATGGACATCTCGGAGACGTCGAATTCATCGTATTTTAGATTCCGGAAGAAGAGGTCTCCGGGGTGGATGCGAACGAATTGGAGATCGATGGCCTGCGGTTTTACCGCGCCTTCCGCGAGGGGATCAACCCTGGAATTTTCAGAAAATGCGACGGTGAGCGTGAGCATGGAACGACTCCTTTCGTTCCCCCCCACCCCTCCCTCCCCCTCGAGGAGGAGGGCGAGGGAGGGGGTGGATTTACTTGTAAAGAGATTTAATAAAGCCGCTCTGGTCCAGTTCCCGCACAAGCCGGTCATCAACCAGTGACTCAGGCTTGATGGATTTTGCTTTGGGGTTCGTAGAGGCATCCAGTAAGGTTTTAATCCCTTGCACCGGCGGATACGGGACCTGGGGGATGATCTCTTTGACGATCCACTCGTAGCTTTCTTCCAATATCTCCGGGTCCTGGGTGCGCATATATTTTGCCAGCACCTTTTTGGTAAACGCCTTATCCTTTTTGCCTACGCTGATCCCTTCCGCGTAAGCTTTCATGAATTTTCGCAGGGGTTCCTGGTTGTTGGTCAGATAGGCGCGGGTGACGATCACCGCGTTGAAGGGGAAATTTGCTTGCAGCTTCGAGATGTCCAGGATCATGCGCAGCTTGGCTTTGCGGGCCTGAATGGTTTCCGGGGCGGTGAAGGCACCTGCATCCAGCCGGTTTGAAAAAATTGCAGCCAGGGTCTCTGCGGAACCGCCGGCCTGGAGCAGGGTGACGTCCTTGCCCGGAGTGAGGCCGAAGTGTGACAGGGCAAACCGCACGGCGTAATCGGAGTTGCTCCCGAAGCGGCTAACCCCTACGATCTTTCCTCTCAGGTCCTCCATCTTCTGGATCTCCGGTTTGGCAAAGATCTGAAAGACGAATTCCCGGATGGACCCGGCGATCATCACGAGATCCGCCCCGGCGAGCTGGGCGTCCACCACCGTCGCTCCGCCGGCGTGCAGGAGGTTTACCTGGCCTGACAGGAGGGTCTGGAGGGACATAGAGCTCGATCGGATAGAGACCAGATTCACGTTGAGACCGTTCTTCTCAAAGAGCCCGGCATCATTGGTCAACCATATGGCGGCCTGCGTCGCCGTCGAGGACGAAAACACAACGGTCATTTTGTCCCGCTTTTCTTCCTGGGATAGGGCTGCGGTTGAACTCGTAAGAATCAGAAGAACCGTAATCAGAATGGGTGCATACCGTGTCATTGGTTACCCCCGGATTTCGAATGGACAATTTTTGTCAGGCGATGCTCGATGAGTATGGGATGGTAAATCCCCGGCCATTTTTAAGCTTCTCGCGCTTCCCTGTCAAGCATTCTGAGGGCCCCCACCTGTCTGCGCCTGCCTGCCCCGCTGGGGCGGTAGGCAGGCGCAGGGGCACCCCGGTCCTTCTCTCTCTTTCCACTTGAGGAGGGAGGGCATATTCTGCTAGACTTCGCGCACAGCAAGGCTTTGGTTCGATACAACAGATGGACGTTGCTTTCCGGAGAACGGAACCTCCGTCTTCCATTTGAACCACGATTGGTAACCCCTTTTGTTCGAGTCATCGGAATCGTAATTTCATGAAAGGTTGGAGTCCCTGGATGGGCAGGGACTCCGGGATAGATCGGGTTTCAGACGCTTAAGATACATCCGCTGTTTTTCCCCTGGAGGTGGTCGTGCTGTTGCAAGGTAAGCGGGCGGTAGTGACTGGAGCAGGCAGCGGTATCGCCCGGGCGGTCGCTCTGGGATTTGCGCGCCAAGGGGCTGCCATTGTCGTTGCGGATGTGAATGCTGCGGCCGCGGAGAAAACCGCGACGGCGATCCGCGAGTTTGGCGGCGATGCGCTGAGCGTCCCGGTGGACGTGGCGGATGAGTCCTCTGTGCAACGAATGGCAGAGCAAGTTTTGTCGGATCCTCGCGGCGTTCAGATTCTGGTGAATTTTGCCGGTGTGACCCATCGGGTCGATTTTGATCATCTGGATTCTGCCAATTGGGATCGCATGGTGGCCATTCACCTGAAGGGGACCTACCTCTGTTGCCAGGCTTTCACGCAGGCTCTTCGCGAGCAGGGCGGTGCGATTTTGAACATGTCTTCCATGTTTGGCCAGGAAGGCCGGAACGATGGAGCCCATTATGCGGCTGCCAAAGCGGGGATCATGGGGCTTACCCGCGCGCTGGCTCGCGAGATGGGGAAAGATCAGGTGAGGGTGAACGCGCTGGCCCCCGGACCGGTCGATACACCGATTACCCGCGGCGGTTTGAGTGAAGAGGAATTTCGGAAGAAGGCGGAGGGGTGGAAGAGCCGCATTCCCCTGGGGCGAATCGGCGTTCCGGAAGATCTGGTCGGACCGAGTCTCTTTCTGGTGAGCGATCTGAGCGTCTGGATGACCGGGGTGATCCTGCCGGTGAACGGCGGCATGTATTTATCCTGATCCTAACGGAGTAGACACCATGGGGCGGAAGCTGGCCCGCGGCGTAGACATCATCGGAGTGGGGATGACGGATCTCGGCTTTGTGTCCGAAACTCCGGCTCTCAAGAATATGACTTCCCGGGAACTCTGGGTCTGGGCGGCACTGGAGGCGATGCAGGACGCCGGTGTGAGCCCCCGGGATGTGGACGCGATTTACGTAGGGAACATGATCGGCGAGTACGCGGAAGACCAGTACCACCTGAGCAACATAATAGCTCAGTGGACAGGGCTCGGATGCGGGGAAGGGGTTTGGAAGCCGGGTGTCCGGA
>DATEAK010000197.1:0-8176 GCA_035288405.1 bacterium
GAAGCTGTCGGGCCCGATGTAGCGGATGTAGTGAGCGTAGAGCCCTCCGATGAGGGCTGCCATTCCGCCGGCAGCCGCTGAAGCGAGAATTTTATAGTGTCCCACGTTCTTTCCCAGAATCAGTGCCGGCACCTCGTCATCCCGGATGGCTCTCAGCGTGCGCCCGAAAGGGGATTCGACGAGGCGGTGTAGAGCCCACAGGATCAGGATCGCGATGGCGAGGGTCAAAACGAAATAGCTTACGTTGGAGGTAAAGGAAAAGCCCGCCAGCTTGGGACGGGGAATTCCATAAATCCCGAAGGGTCCGTTCGTCAGTGACACCCAGTTATGCAGGATGCCGTGCGTGATAATCTGCAACCCCAGAGTGGCCAAGATGAAGTAATCGTCACGGAAGCGCAGGAAAAGGGCGGACGCCAGTGCGGCAATGGTCGTGGCGACCACGACGGCAGCCCCCAGTCCCAGGAAGGGGCTCCATCCCAACTTGGTGGCCAGAAGCGCCGAGGTATAGGCCCCGATGCCGTAGAAGACCGCATGAGCGAGGGAGAGAAGCCCGGCGTACCCCACCATCAGGTTGAGAGAGGCCCCGAGCACGCTGTAAATGACGATAAGCGTGAGGAGATGCAGAAGATAGGACATGATCTAGGCCCCCCTCACGGCGAACTTCTTGCCGAAGATCCCCTGAGGCCGGAACAGGAGGAAGAGGACCAGGATGGCAAAAGCAATCGTGTTTTGCCAGGCTGACGAGATCTCGATGACGGCCAGGTTTTGCACCAGACCCAAGATGAACGCGCCGATGGCCGCACCGGGCAGATATCCCACTCCCCCCACAATGACGGCAACCGCTGCCACCAGGACGATGGCGAACCCCGTATCGGGACGAACCCCAACGTCGATGCTCACGAAAACGGAGGCCAGGGCCGCCAGCCCCGATCCCAGGATAAGGATGGCAAGATAGAGCCGGTCCGCATTGATCCCCACGGTCAACGCCAACTCCGCGTTGTTGGACAGTGCCCTCATCTCCTTACCCAAGCGAGTGCGGCTGAAGAAAAGTTGCAGGACCGCGAACACCGCCAAGGAGGTAGCCAGCGCCACGACGTGCAGGGGGGTGAGGGTTACCACGCCCAGATCGTAAGCTTCCAGAGGACCCTGGCGAATCACCAGGGTCTCCGTACCGAAGACGGCCGCCGTGAGATTTTGCAGAAAGATGAAGAGGCCCAGGGAACTGATCATGTACGTTGCCAGACCCGCTCCGCGCCGGCGCAGGGGCCGGTACACGACGAGCTCCAGCAGACCGCCAAAGACTGCGACCACGACAACCGTTATCAACGCCGCGGGGAGAAGAGGCAGTCCCAGCTTGGCTCCGATCAAAAAAAGAACATAGCCCGCCAAGGTGTACACGGCCCCGTGAGCCACATGAAATATCTTGCTCGTGTTATAGACAATGGCAAAGCCCAGGGCCATCAATGCGTAGATGGTCCCGCCCACGATGCCATTGACCAGAAACTGGAGAACTACCACCGCTAGCCCTTATAGGGGACGAACTTTCCGTCCTTGATCATGCGGATCGTTATGGGTTTGATGGAATCCCCGTTGGGCAGGAAGGTCGTCTTCCCGGTCACGCCCGGAAAATCCTTGATCGTCAGCAGGACGCTGCGTATCTTCTCGGCGTCGTAGCCCCCCTTCTCGATGGCCAGGGCCAGAATCTTCACCGCGTCGTGGAAGCTCCCCGCGAAGTTATCCGGGATCTTCCCTCCGGACTTTTCCTTGTACTTCTTCACGAAGTTCGCCACCAGGGGATCCTTGCTGTCCGGATCGAAAGCCGGAATCGCGTAGATGATCCCTTCGGCCGCCTTGCCCGCCACATCGATGATGTCGGCCGCCTCCGTGGCCGAATTGCTCACAATCTGAACTTTGATCCCCAATTCGGCCGATTGCTTGACGACTTGGGCCAGAGCCTTGGTACCCGTCCCCAGAATGGCCAGGATCTCAGGTCTGGCCGCCCTCACCTTGGTGAGCTGGGAACGGAAATCGGTCCCCGCATTCTCGTAGGCGTCAACTACTATAATCTCTCCCCCGAGTTCTTTGGTCTTCCTCTCCATGGTCTCCTTGTAGTACCGCCCCACCTCATCGTTCACATGGAGAACCGCGATCTTCTTCTTCTTGAGCTCGCGGATGGCAACCTCGGCCACGGTCTCAATTTCCTGATTCGCATTCGTCGTGTTGCGGAAGGCCCAGCGGCTCTTTTTGGTGAAATCTGGGTGCTGTACTCCGCCGCTGAAGATAATGGTCTTGGTCTCATCGGCCACCGGGATCTGGGCAAAAGCAATACCCGTAAAGATGGTGATGACGACAGGAACCTTATCCACGCTCACGAGCTTGCGGTAGGCGGCGACTCCGGTGTTCGGATCCCCTTTGTGGTCTTCATAAACCAGTTCGAGTTTCTTCCCTTTGATTCCCCCCTTGGCGTTGATTTCCTCGACGGCGATGTTCATTCCGTTCATGAGACGGTCCCCCCAAATTCCCAGAGGCCCGGACATGGGGATCGTGACGCCCAGTTTGTAGGTCTCCTGAGCCGCGGCGGGAACGGGGCTCCAGGTAACGAGACCAAGGGCCAAAACGACACATCCCAAGAATGCAAAAACTCTCTTCATCATGAGAAGGTCCTCCTCTCTTTTGCGGTCTTTTTAGGGAACAACGGCAACTTTGATGGGTTCCACTCCCGGCAAATCCCCTCCTGCAGCGCGGACGGCTTCTTCGGCCCGCTCGAGTGGGTAAATATGGGAAACCATCTTCTCCAGTGGATAGCGTCCCGACTCGACGAGCCGGACGGCCGCCACCGTGGCCTGGGAACTTTTACTGAACACTCCTTTTACGGAAAGCTCGTTCCACACAATCTTGTCCATAAGCATGGGCGTTACGGATTTGGCCCCCGTGAGGCCCGCGACGACCAGAGTCCCCTGCTTACGGATCAGATCGGGGGCTTTGGCCAGAGCAGCCGTGGAACCGGTTACATCAAGCACAATGTCGGCCATCTCTCCGCCCGTGAGATCACGGACCCGCTCCACGGGATCCTCCTCATCCACGTTGATTGTCTCGTGGGCGCCAAATTCCCGGGCCAGTTTGAAGCGATCCCAGTCGCTGCTGCGGCCAATCATCAGGATGAGACTTGCCCCCGATTCTCGGGCGGCCAGGACAGCCGCCATCCCCTGGGGACCCACCCCCTGAATGACCACCCGGTCCCCAATTTTCACCCCGCCGATGAACCGCAACCACTGAATGCCGTTGGCAACGGCCGCGTTGGTAAGAACGGCCGCCGCCGCAGGCACTGCCGGCGAGATTTTGTGAAGAAGGGATCCCGGAGCCACGTACAGGTACTCGGCATAGGCCCCCCACAGATGGGGCGGAACCGTGGAGGAAATCTTGGTGCCGTAGCCCCGGGAGTTGGTGCAGTACTTGTATTCCCCGCGCACGCAGTACTCACAGCGGCCGCACTGGATATTGGCCTCCATGACCACCCGGTCTCCCGCCCGCACGCGGTACGCCTTCGCCGCCTCCTCCCCGATCTCCTCGATGAAACCCAGGATCTCGTGCCCCAGGATCATGGGCAGGGAATACTGGGTGATCTCCCCGTGATAGATCTTGGGGTCGGTTCCGCACACCCCGGCCATCTCCACCTTGAGGAGGGCGTCTTGAGGACCGATGCGCGGCCGCTCGAATTCGCGGATCTTCATGACCCCAGGAGCTTCCACGACCGCCGCTCTGACTTTGTTCATCGTCTTATACTCCCAACGCACTCTGACTGCGGGAATTCTTCTCCTCTATTTGATCATCCCTGAAGCAACGAGTTCCTTCACGAAGCGGTCATCCACGAACTGGTCCCAGCGGGCCCCCTTGGCCTTGGGGTTCAACGATGTATTCAGCACCGCCTCGATGGCGGCCCGGGACGGCAGGGGAACCCGCTCCCAGGACTTGTCGTACGAGTCAAAGGCTTCCTTCAGAAGAGCCCCGTCCGTGATCTTGGTGTACTTGGACATGACCGCGAGAGCTTCTTCCCGGTTCTTCAGTGTATAGGCCAGAGCCTCCACGGCGCTGCGCACGAACCGGCGCACCGCTTCCGGCTGGGTGCGGATGTAGGAGCGCGTAGTGCCCATCGCGTGCTGCACGAAGGGGAGTTTCAGATCCGTGATGTTGACCAGTTCCTTCATCCCCAGGTTGCGGGCGATCAGCGTATTGGGAGGAGTGATCACGGCCGAGTCGATCACTCCCTCCTTGAGGGCTCCCACCAAGGCAGGAAGTTCTTTGAGATAGGCAAACTTCACATCCACATCGGGGGTGAGACCGTTTCGCGCGAGCACCAGCCGTCCCGCCACGTCCGTGGGAGTTCCCTTGTTCGTGGCGCCCAGAGTCTTCCCCATCAATCCCTTGACTCCCGCAATGTCGGGCCTGCCGTACAAGGAAAGAACGAAGGTGTTGATGGGAAACATGATGTAAACCGTATCCGCGCCCGAAAGGGCCGCTTCGAGGATCTGGGGGCCCGAGGCGGAAAACTGAATTTTTCCCCCGGCCAGGGCCGACACGGCCTGATTCGTCGGAATATGAGTCAGATCGGTATCCAGGCCGTTCTTCTTGAAAAACCCCTTCTCGCTGGCCAACCAGAGGTAGACGGAGTCGGTGCTGATGACACCGTATACCGCTGTGACGGGAATCAGCGCCGGCTCAGCGGCAAGGACACGCATCACCGACGCCGGCAACAAGAGACCCACCGCCACAATGAGCGTCGGAAAAACAACGCGCAGCATTCTCTTTTTCATGAATCCTCCCCACCGCAAGTTTCTCTCAGGAGACTGCGGCTCCCTTTTGGAACCCCATAGCTTCTTTGCTCTTCCCGCGCTCTCGCTGGCAATGACAAGGTCCACGAAGGTCCCGCCGATATTGAGAGCGATGCGCTACGACTCCATCTTTTCCTTCTTACACGGGGAGATCAGCGCCCCCGGTACAATTGATCCGCAAAACCGCTGTTGGCGATCTCTTTAACGAAACGGGGCTCGATGAAACGCTGCGGAGAAATTCCCGGTGGGAGGGGACGGCTGGTCGCGATCTCCTCCAGAATCGTCTGGACTCCCTCCAACGTCGCTTCCGGGATCCGCTTGATATAGCGGTTGGCATAAATCTCGTACATCTGCTCCTCGGCCGGCGTAGTCTTCACGTTTGTGTACTTTTCGATGATCGCCAGAGCCCGGCGCTTATCCGTTTTGAAGCGATGAATTCCCTCCACATAAGCTTTCATGAAGCGGCTCACCACATCGGGCTTGCTGCGCAGAAAGGACTGCCGGGCGGCAAACGGACCGAAGACGTAAGGGAGGCCCATGGTGGAGACGTCGGCCAGACGCACCAGTCCCTCTTTCTGGGCCTGCAGGGTAAAGGGGCCCGTGTCCATGACCCCGCTCTGGATCGAACCTCCTTTGAGAGCCGCGAATACCTCGGGCATTCCACCCGTTTGGAAAATGGTCACATCGCTGGTCGGGTTCAGTCCCCATTTCTTGAGCAAATAGCGACCCACGAAATCCGAGGTGGCCCCGAGGCGGCTGACCCCCATCTTAGTGCCCTTGAGCTGGGAAGGATCCTTGATCGTCGGAACCGTCCACACCTCGAAGGGGAGGAGGTCAATCGTAGTTCCGATCAGCACCACATCCGAACCGGCCAAATTCGCTGAGACCACGGCTCCCGCAGCCGTAAAAGCGATCTGGACATCTCCCGCGATGAGGGCCTGCGTGGAGGGAGGCCCTCCTGCAATGTAGAGGAGTTTATCCACATCCAGGTTGTACTTCTTGAATATCCCTTCCTCCTGAGTCACCCAGAGCGGAGCAAAAACCACTGCAACAGCGGTATAGGCGATAGGCAGAGGCTCGGCAAAGACCGGGAGCCGCTGCGCCAAGAAGGTGGCTGACAAAACAAAGCAGGTCAGCAAGCCTGCTCCCAGCTTTCGGAGCAACTTTCCTTTCATAAATCCCCTCCCCCAAGTAAGATGTTGTGTCCCCCTCACCTTGACCCTCTCCCCCTTCCAGGGGGAGAGGGTGGAGAGAGGGTGAGAACTTTCGTGTGTCGATAGGACATTACAGATGCAGTTCCCAACAGTTATGGAGCCAGTGAGTCGAAAAGCCGCCCGTACCCCCGGATCGGTTCGTGAATCCGCAGGGTGCTGAATACGTGCCAGAGCATGGCCTGGAAGCTTGTCACCACGGGAACTCCCAGATCTCTCTCCAGTGGGGCGATGTTTCGGAAAGTCGGCATCTGGGCGCAAGGCATGTAGATCCCCTCGGCATCGGGTGCCTCGCGGAACGCATCCCTGGCCAGCTGATAGGAAGCGGAGGCAGGCATCCGGCCGATGTCAATCAGAGGAACCGCCAGCCCTTTGATTCCTACAACTTTAAACCCGGAGTCTTCCAGAAATTTCTTGAGGAGCAGATTTTGATCCTCTGCGAAGGGGGACCCGATCACGAGTTTGTGAACCCCCAGCTTGCGCAGTGCCTCAACAGCGCCGGTCTGGCTCGTGGTGCCGGGAATGGAGGTTACCTCCCCGATCTGACGGCTGATCTCTTTATCGAAACCGAACCCACCGTAGGTGACCGGTGGAGATCCTCCCAGGACGATAATGTCCACTTTGGCACGGGCCAGTTCGGCGGCGGCTCCTTTCAACAGGTCGAGAGACTTTCCGATGTCCTCCCGGACCAGGTGCTGAATTGCCAGAATCGCCATCACCATGGCGACGCCCGGAGGAGCCACCATGGGAAACTCTTGAATCGGGGTCTCCGCGGTCATGGAAGGGTTAATGAAACCGATGCGAGCACGCCAGCCGTACATAAAGAAATTCCTCCTTTTGCGAGGGTGCGTCGGCTCTTGTGCAGCGGCTAACCGGCACTGTCCCTCCGTTCGCTGGGTTCGGTAAAGAATGTTTAGGATCAGAGATGGGGGTACGGCTTCTTCCCGTATGGAATGATCAACCTGATTTCTCTTTCCTCAGAGAGATATGCCGTCCCGATATGAGAAACATAACAAAGGAAGAGGAACTATGTCAAGGTCAGGAATGGGTGAACTCAGAGAGGAAAACTATCCTTTCCCCTCTTTTTAAGCTTTGTGCGCAGCTTTCGGGATGCCTACTTCAAGAAGACCCGAGTTGTACGCTTCTCTTTCTGCATCTCGAGCTTACCCTCGCGGGCCAGCCACCCGATGGCTTGGTGGAGCAGATCGCGGGACAGCCGGGTCTTTGCCTGGAGTTTGCTCAACGTCGTCTCACCATTTATGTTGAGCGCCTTCCACACAACACCAGCGGACTCCCCAATCTTTTTGATCATACGACTCATCCTCCTCGGCTACAGGATATGCGGCTTGATTTATTTTAGGGCTGCAATTCCTTGGAGGTCAATCATTTTTCTTTTCAGGCCATCCGATACGCCGGCAATTCTTGGAGGGGCGTTTCGGACATCGATCGGTTGTTGCCTTCCTTCCAAAGCCGCACTAAGATAGCCGCGTTTGACCAAGGCGAATCGGGAAACTCGACGCAAGCCAACGAAAGAGAAAGATCAACCTATGAGCCCGCCTCTTTCCGTGAGTCTGGAAGAAAAAATCATCGTGGTGACCGGAGCCGGTCGCGGCATCGGCAAAGCTATGGCCATGACCCTGGCGGAAGCCGGAGGAACTTTGGCCATTGTGTCCCGCACCCGGGAAGAGATCGAGAGAACTGCCCAACAGATTCGGGATGCGGGCGGCACCGCATACGCTTACCCGGCCGATGTGCGCGACGCTTTCCAGATGGAAGATTTGGCCGGCCGGATCCAGAGCCGGTTCGGCCGAGTGGACGTCCTCGTGCACAGCGCCGGGTTCCACGGCGGCCTGCTGATCAAGCCGATCCTGGAAACTTCCGAGGAAGAATGGGACATGATCCTGGACACGAACTTGAAGGGGACTTTCCTATGCGCTCGCGCGTTTGGCCGCCACATGGTCAAGCGCCGGCAAGGGAAGATCATTCTCATGGGCTCCATCATCGGAGTCCGGCCCTTCCCGAACCGGATCCCCTACGCCGTCAGCAAAGCCGCGGTCATGCACTTGACCCGGGCTCTGGCCATGGAGTGGGCCCCCTACAACGTTCTGGTGAACTGCGTGGCCCCCAACTCCTTCG
>DATEAK010000198.1:0-2638 GCA_035288405.1 bacterium
TCGTGGAGAAGCACGCTCGCCTGCGTCCGGACTCGATTGCTGCGCTGGATGCCGGCGGTACCTTGACCTACCGGGAACTAAACGACCGGGTGAATCAGGCGGCCCGGTTTCTGGCTTCGGAAGGACTGGGTCCCGGTGATAATGCCGGGCTCATGATCAACAACACGGTGGAGTTTGCAGTCGCGTTCCTGGCTCTGGCCAAGCTGGGGGCCGTGGCGAATTTATGGAATTTCCGTCTGATCAGCGAAGACATCAAGTATATGGCCTCTTTATGCGGATCCAAAGCGGTCCTCTATGGTGAGGAGTTTGAATCCACGATCTCGCCCGTCCGCGCGAGCGGGCTCGGCGGGCTTTTCGTCTGCATTGGAGAGAAGGACCCGCCTCCGGGCGTGCGGAATTTTTCCGATGAGGTCCGCCGTTTTTCCTCCGAGGAACCACCCGTCTGTGATCTTTCTCCGGATGATTTCTCTTCAGTTATCTATACGTCAGGGACCCTGGGTCGTCCGAAAGGGGCGGCTTACACGCAGAGAACCCAACTTCTCTCCGCCCTCCAGTACGACCTGGAAATGGGACTCGACCGCAGCCATCGAGGACTCACACTGGCTCCGCTGATCCACGGCGGAGCACTGAACTTCTGGCTGGCGTATCTCATGGTGGGTGGGGGTTTTGTTTTTTCAGGAAAGTATGATCCGGCCGCTGCCTTGCGTCTGTGCGCCGGGCATCAGGTCACCGAGCTCATGGCAGTACCGACTCAAATTGAAGGTCTCCTGTCGGTCCCGGAGCTGGAGTCCTATTCCCTTTCTTGCTTGCGCCTTATCCGGACTGCGGGAAGTCGCTATCCGAAAAGCCTAGTGGACCGGGTCCGGACCCGGATGGGATGTGAGGTCCTCAACACCTACGGGATGACGGAAAATTGCGCCAACACGACTGCTTATCACAGCGCGCTGGATCCCTACGAGAAACGGGACAGCATCGGCAAGGCTACTTATTTCTGGGAGGTGCGTGTAGTCCGTGTGGATCCCGATCGCCCCGTTAGTCCCGTAGAAGTGATCACTCCTCCGGGGATCGGTCAGTTGCTCGTGAGAGGGCCTCAGAACGTCTCGGAATACTACAGGAATTCCCAGGAGCCGGTGCCGATCCAGGATGGCTGGCTGTATACTCGGGATATCGTGGAGGTGGACGAGGACGGCTACATGTATATCGTCGATCGCATCGACAATACGATCATCACCGGGGCGGAAAACGTCTACCCTCAGGAGGTCGAAGCATTTTTGCTACGACACCCCGGGGTAGCCGATGCGGCGGTTTTCGGGGTACCCGATCCGACCTGGGGAGAAGTGGTAATGGCCTGCGTGTGCCCCAAATCCCAGGACATCACCCGGGAAGAGATGGATCGGTACTGCCGGCAAAGCGACGGGCTGGCCGGCTACAAGCGACCGCGGATCATCGAAATCGTCGATGAAATTCCCAAGAACGTCTTCGGCAAAACCGAACGCAAGAAGCTACAGGAGAAGTACAGGAAACTCCGCTCGCAGGACCATTAATCCGTGAATCTGGAAAGATGGTTCATTTCTTTTGCCACCATCCCCAGGTCGCTTCCTGAGAAACTTCGGGGATGCGACTAATGATCGTGTTTACCAGTTGCCCGCCCACCTTCTCGGTCTTCATGACGTAGATGTTGCTGATCACTTGCTGATAGCGGTCGAAGCGGATCGGCCCGCCGGGGGCCTTGATTTTGAGAGCCACGCGCCGGATGGCATCCAGGAACTGCTCCTTATTGTCGATGTTGCCCTTGAGATCCTCGATGGCGGCCACCACGAGCTGGGCACTAATGTAACCGTTCGCGCTGTACCGGGTGGGACTGGTCCCATACTTGGCCTTATAGGCCCGTACGAACGCCGCGTTGTCGGGAGTGTCTAGTGTGGAGCTGTATTGGCCCACGCTGATAACTCCGGCGGCCGCATCCCCGACGGCGGGAAGAATCGTATCATCGGTCAGCGTGTTGTAACCCAGAAGGGGGAGTTTTCCCTTGAGTCCGTACTCTTCGTACTGCTTCAAGAAACGGATTGCATCCGATCCGGCGAACCAGGCGTACACTGCATCCGCGTTTTCGGAGACAAGCCGGGACAAGTACGGGCCGAAGTCCTGGATATTCAGAGGCGGGTAGATCTCCCGCACGATAGTCCCTCCAGCCTTCTTGAACCCGGCCATAAATGCTTCCACCGAATCTCGCCCGGCCACGAAATCCGAGGCCATGATGATCACCCGGCGGTAGGAGGTATTCTTGAATACCCATTCCCCCATGGGGTAGTTGGATTGGTCCGTGGTCTCGATCACGCGAAACACGGAAGGACCGGCTTTATCGGGGGCCGTGATCAGTCGGGAAAAAGCGACCGGGATGATCATGGGGACTTTTTCTCTGTTCACGTAATCCTGAATCGCCAGGGCCACGGCGCTGCTCACGGTGCCCACCACGAGTTTGACCTGATCCTTTTCCACCATCTTACGGAGCTTGGCGAGCTCGACTTCGGGCTTGCTCTCATCGTCCTCCTTAATCACCTGGATTTCACGACCCCCGGCTTTCCATCCCACTTGCTCCATATAGAGCTCGAACCCCTTCATGGTATCGATACCTTGA
>DATEAK010000199.1:0-6876 GCA_035288405.1 bacterium
CGCCGTCGGAAAAGGAGACTCCCAGTTCATCGAGGCTGATAAGGGCAATCCCCCTGGACTGATCGATCATCTCATAGAGTTCCGCAACACCGATGCTCAAGGCCGCTGCGACTTCTTCGTCCATAGCTGCGCGTCCCAGCCGTTGCTCCAAATCCACGTACGTGGTTTCCAGCAAGGATGCTTTTTGCCGAACTGAGCGCGGTACCCAATCCAATGCACGCAGTTCATCCAGAATCGCTCCGCGGATCCGGAACTCCGCGTACGTCTTGAACTGGATGTCCAAGGACGGATCGAATTTTTCGATGGCATCCATGAGACCGATGACCCCCGAGCTGATGAGATCGTCAATCTCCACGTGTGGGGGCAGACGAAGGGCGATCCGGTGCGCGATATACTTGATCAGCGGCGTATACTCGATGATCAGCTCGTCCCTCATCTGGGCATCGATCTTGGTCTTTTTCCCTTTGAGCCTTCCTTTGAAGATCTGTTTGACCCGGGTTTCTTGCATTGGCGCTACCTCGGAAGTCCGACAAGGCGCTTCCAGAAAAATTGAATGTTCCCTTTCGGCTGGATCGGTTGCGGAAGGTTCGAAATCCGGCGGGCCAGGGTCTTAAAGGCCCTGCTCGCCGGGCAGCCCGGAAATGCCTGCAGGACGGCTTTTTGCTGGCGGACCGCTTTCACCAGGGTTTCGTCATGGGGGATGAACCCCAGGAAATCAATGGATGCCTCCAGATACTTGTCAGCTACCGAGCTGATTCTGCGGTACACCTCCTTTGCCTCGACGGCGTTAGACGCGTTATTGACCAGGAGACGGAAATGACGTTCACCGTATTCCAGGGCCAGAACTTTCATGAGAGCGTAAGCGTCCGTAATGGAAGTCGGTTCCGGACTTGCGACGACGATGACCTCCTGAGCCGCTACGTTGAAATACATCACGTTCGCTGAGATCCCGGCTCCTGTATCGATGAGGAGCACGTCGTACTGTTCTTCCAGGAGTTCCAGCTCGGTCAACAACCCGAGTTTTTCCGCTTCGCTGAGTTCCGCCAGACTCTGAACTCCGGAACTGGCCGGCAGGATCATCATGCCTCCCACGCCTCTGATCATGATCTCCGAGAGGGTGCGATCCCCGCGCAGAACATGCTGAATCGTGTATTTCGGAGAAAGCCCAAGGAGAACGTCGAGATTGGCCAACCCCAGGTCCGCATCCAACACGAGAACCCGCAACCCCAGCTGGGTAAACGCATAGGCCAGGTTGGCCACGACATTGGTCTTCCCGACTCCACCCTTCCCGCTTGTCACAGCGATAACCCGAACGAGGTCGGATTTCTCGAACCCGGGATCCTCGCTCCTTTCGGGCACCGCTTTGCGATCAATGCTCAGAGAACGCAGGCTTCCGGCCTGATCCATAGACTTTGCCCTCCTTTTGCAGACCCTGCGGGCCACTGAAGCGCAGGATCAAATCGATCAGTCTTTCCGCGCTGGCCACTTCGAAGTCTTCCGGAACTTTTTGTCCCGTGGTGAAGTACGAGAGAGGTTTCTTGGCAAATACCGCTTGGTTAAACAAATTTCCAAAACTCGAGGCTTCATCCAGCTTGGTAAGAAGGAGCCGCCGAATCGGCAGGCAGCTAAACCTGCGGATGGTTTCTTCCATTTCCCCGTCTTTCGTGGTGGCGGACAACAGCAGGTGTGTTTCAATCGTGTGACGGCCCTGGAAAAATGACGCCAGATCGCGCAGATGTTCCTGATTCCTTTGACTGCCTCCGGCCGTATCAATCAGGATCAAATCCTTATCCTCGTGCTTTTCCAGGAGTTTCTTCAACGCCGCCGGTCCCAGCGCCACATCCAGAGGAATGCCGAGCAGCCGGGAATAGGTCTGCAGCTGCTCGGCCGCGGCAGCCCGGAACGTATCGATCGTCAGCAGGGCCACCTGTTTCTTTTCCAGCAGAGAGAAGTGAGAGGCCAGCTTTGCCACTGTAGTCGTCTTCCCGACACCGGTGGGGCCCACGAAAGCCACCGCCTTCGGCCCGCCGTCACCGACCTGAAGCGGTCCGCCGATCGGGACGAGCTTCAGCAGCAGAGCCGCCAGATAATTGCGCGCGCACCCCGGGACCTGCAATTGAGCCTCCGAGAGGCTGGAACCGATTTGCCCAACGCATTCCTGGATGAGAATCCTCTCGACTCCTTGTCCCTTGAGCTCCTGGGCTAGTTCAAACAGGACCGGGTGTTTCAGTGTCTCCGACCGCGAGGCCAGTAGACTGGCTCCCTGAAAGTAATCTTCCCTGCGCGCATTGTCCGCTTGGTTTTCCCGGAAGGAACGACGCAGGTTTGCCAGAGAAAGCCGGAGTTCCTCGATCTCTTTTCTCAGCGGATCTTCTTCCCCCGGCGGAGGCGAAGCTTCTTCCGGACTTGAAGACCTGCGACCCTCCCGTGAGCGTTTCTCCCGGTCTTCCCGGTCCTCAAGGGCTGCGGTGACCTCAATGAAAGGACGTCCGAACAGTCCCAGGGCTCCTCCTTTCCGAGTCATTCTTCGTGTGCTCAGGATTAACGCGTTTGGACCCATCTGTTCTTTCACGAGTCGAATTGCCTGCTGCCAGCTGTCTGCTTCAATTTTCTGGATCTTCATGATTGTAGACTCACTGTCCCCATGGTGACGATGCGCACGGTTGGCGAAATCTCATTAGGAGAAAGCACAGCCATATGAGGGAAAAATCTCTCCGTAAGCCGGCGCAAATGGCGCCGGATCGTGGGGGATGCCAGAACCACCGGTTGGTAGTCCGTAGTCGAGAGGCGTTCCACGGCGCCTTTTAGACGGGTCAAAAGGCGTTCGGCATGTGCCGGCTCCAGGGCCAGGAAGGAACCCTGGTCGCTGTTTCGTAACGCTTTGCTGAGAAGTTCTTCGGTTTCCGGAACAAGAGAAATAATCGGCAAGGTACCTTCCCGGGTCTGGTATTGCTTGGTGATCGGTCGCGCCAGGGCCTGGCGCACGTATTCCGTCAGGAGATCGGTATCCTTGATAGAAGTCCCGTAATCGGCCAAGGTTTCCAGAATCGTCAGCAGGTCCCGAATCGAAACGCGCTCCCGCAGAAGGTTTTGGAGTACTTTTTGGACTTTGCCCAACGCCAAAATATTGGGGATCAGCTCCTCGACAAGCTTCGGGTGATTTTGCTTGAAACTATCCAGGAGAGCTTGTACTTCCTGGCGCCCCAGAAGCTCGTGCGCATGGGATTTCACAATTTCACTCAAATGAGTCGCCACCACCGTGGACAGATCAACCGCCGTGTACCCGGCAAACTGAGCCTTTTCTTTTTCCCTCTCGGGAACCCAAAGAGCCGGTAAGCCGAAGGATGGCTCCCGAGTCGGAATCCCCTGGATTTGTTCCTCTACATGACCGGGAGCCATGCAAAGCACATGATCCATCCGGAGTTCTCCTTTGGCGACCTCCACCCCTTTGATCAACACGGAGTACTCTTCCGGTTTCAGCTGCAGGTTGTCCCGAATGTGCAAGGGAGGGATGATGACCCCCCATTCCAGGGCAAACTGCCGCCGGATGGATTTGATTCTTTCCAAAAGCTCACCGCCCTGTTCCGCATCGACCAATGGGATCAGCCCGTAGCCGACCTCCATTTCGATGAGATCCAGGGGCAGGAGCGCTTCAACCCGCTCCGGAGCAGGCTGCCGTGCTTCCGCTTCTTCTGCCTCCCGCTGTTCCTCTGTGCGGACCTTCTCTCTCTGCACGCTCAAGTAGCCGACGGCTCCGGTAAACAGAGCCAGGATAAAAAACGGCAGGTGAGGGAGTCCAGGAACCATTCCGAAAAACAAGAGAATCACGGCCGCAATACCGATGGCGCGGGGGTAACGGAGTGCCTGCTCCGTGATCTCTCTTCCCAAATTCGATTCCGCTGCGGAACGGGAGACCATGAGCCCGGCGGCAGTGGAAATGATCAGGGCCGGAATGCTTGAGACCAGCCCATCCCCGATAGTCAGAATGGTGTATGTCTTCAGGGCGTTCAGGAAAGTCATCTGGGACTGCCAGACTCCGATCGCCAGCCCGCCCAGGATATTGATCATGGTAATGAGGATGGTGGCCTTTGCGTCGTTCTTGGTGAACCGGCTGGCCCCATCCATGGCTCCGTAGAAATCCGCTTCGCGTTCGATCGTCGTTCGCCTGGCCCTGGCCTCCTTTTCGTTGATGAGCCCAGCGTTTAAGTCGGCATCGATGCTCATCTGTTTTCCCGGAATGGCATCCAGGGTGAAGCGCGCGCCCACCTCCGCGATTCGTACCGATCCGTTCGTGATGACCATGAAATTAATGATGATCAAGACCAGGAAAACCACGGTCCCGACGATGTAGTTACCCCCCACGACAAAGTTACCAAACGACTGAATCACCTTCCCCGCAGCTTCCGTGCCCTCGCTCCCGTGCAGGAGGATCAAGCGGGTTGAGGCGACGTTCAGGGCCAGACGGTAAAGCGTGGTAATCAGCAGCAACGAGGGAAAGACGGAGAATTCCAGTGGCCGTTTGACATACATGCTGATCAGCAGAATGATGATCGCTAAGGTAATGTTCAAAGACAAGAGCACATCGAGGAGAGGAGACGGCAGGGGGATGATCATGAGCATGAGAATCCCCACGACACCGACTCCCAGGAAGGCGTCGTTTTGTCGGGTGAACGTTTCGAATGCTCCCATGACCGCGGATCTATCGGCCATAGGCGGCCCCCTTTCCAGTCAGCGTGTACACATAAGCGAGGATTTCAGCTACGGCTCGGTACAATGAGGAAGGTATCGTTTTTCCGACTTCCACACCGCGGAACAGGGCCCGGGCCAGCGGTTTATCCTCCACAATGGGGATCCCGTATTCCCGCGCGACTTCCTTAATCTTTTCCGCCACGGCTCCGGCTCCCTTGGCCACCACCGTCGGAGCGTCCATCACCGCACCGTCATAACGGACGGCCACCGCTAGATGTTGGGGGTTCGTGATGACGACATCGGCTTTGGGCACCGCAGACATCATGCGCCGTCGCGCTCTTTCCATCTGGATGCTCCGGATCCGGGATTTGATCAGGGGATTCCCTTCCGTATCCTTCATCTCTTCCTTGATTTCCTGCTTGCTCATGCGGAGTTCCTGGAAATAATTCCAGCGTTGAAAGAAATAGTCGAGACCGGCCAAAGCGACCAAGACGGCCCCTGTGACGAAGCAAATCTTCAGAGAAACCCGCACCAGGTATCGACCGATGGAAAGGACATCCATTTCCATCAGAGGTCCCAGGTTCAGAAATTCCTTTTTCACTACGAGGTAGGCAATGCCCCCTACGATGGCGATCTTCATCAGCGCCTTCACCAATTCAACTACAGAATTCCGGGATAAGACGCGGCCGAATCCCGTCAGCGGATTGATGCGCGAAAACTCCAGCTGGAAAGGCTCTTCTTTAAAAGCCAGTCCTCCCGCCTGCAAGATGCTCACCAGCAGAGCAATCGCGAGCAGGATGAGCATGATCGGAAGAATGGGGGCGAATCCTTCGAGCAGAACCCGCACGAGGAATGCCTGGCTATTGGCGGCGGTGAGCCTGAGGGTCCCCGATTCCCGCAGAACCCGGGCGGTGGTATTCATCAGTTGAGAGGAAATAGAGGCCCCCAGAACGAGGAGCAGGAAGAACCCTCCCAGGAGCCCGGCCACCGTGCTGACCTCCTGGCTGCGGATGACCTGCCCCTTGTTCCGCGCCTCTCGAAGCTTGCGTTCGGTAGGCTCTTCGGTTCTTTGTTCTTTATCTCCGCGTTCCGCCATGAATCGACCTTATCCCATCAGCCGCATCAAGCGCAGCAGGTCGCCGTCCATGTGTCCAAAAAGCCGCTCAGTAAAGGCCGCAAAAAACGGCAAGGTAGTCCCCAGAAATATGAGACCCACCGTTATGCTCAAGGGAAAGCCCACGATGAACACATTCATCTGCGGGACCATGCGAGCTACCAGGCCCAGGACCACGTTCACAAACAAGAGGGCCGCCATCAGCGGCGCCGCTAATTTAATGGCGACGACAAACATAGAGGAAGACATAACCAGCAAGGCTTCCACGACGCGGCCGTTGAATACTCCGCCCAGAGGAGGAACTGCGTCGAAACTTCCGGCGATCGCCCGCAAATAAACATGATGTGCCCCCGTTCCGAAGAACACCAGCGTAACGATAACGTCTTGAAGCTGGGAGACGATCGACACCTCCTCGTTTTCCTGGATATCGAGCACATTGACGATACTGAAGCCCATTTGGTAACTGATGAATTCCCCGGAGAGCTGAACCGCCGCGAAGATATACCGTGCCACCAAGCCCAAAGCGGCTCCCATGAGAACCTCCCGGATCAGAAGAGGAACGAGGGCCAGGGGCTGGGAGGGAAGAGCCGACAGATTCACCGACACGACCGGGGTCAGGATGATGGCCGTCAGCACGGACAGCCCGACTTTTAACCGGATGGGAACCGAGCCGCTGCCGATGACCGGGGATGTAAATAGGATAGCCCCCACCCTCAGGAAGAGGATCAAGAACTTTTCAAATTCGGCCAACGGGATCTGAATGGGTACCATACTTCACCGGATGTAACTGGGAATGTTAATAAAAAGATTCTCCGTGTAGCGCATGATAAGCTGGAGCATCCAGGGAAAGGAGAGGACAAGGGCCGCCATCACGGCGATGATTTTTGGGATGAAGGTCAGGGTCATTTCCTGAATCGAAGTGACCGCCTGGAAGATGCTGATCAGGACCCCAACGACCAGACCGGCAAGAAGCATGGGGGCCGCCATCAGCAGGGTCACTTCCAGCGCCTGTTTGCCAAACCCAACGACGAATTCCGGCGTCATAAATGATTCCTTTACGCGAAACTCTTTAC
>DATEAK010000200.1:0-4076 GCA_035288405.1 bacterium
AAATTTCTGCTGGGTGGATTGTCAAGATACGACGGCGCTAACCCCATGAACTTTTTCCCCAGTGCTTTCCTCACAGCATCAGGGCCCCGCCGTTCACGTCGAGACAGGCGCCGGTGATGTAGCTCGCCTCTTCAGAAGCCAGGAAAGCGACAGCGGCGGCGATTTCCTCCGGTCTCCCCAACCTGCCCACGGGAATCGAATGGAGGGTCTCCTCTTTTTCCTGAGTGCTCAACTGATCCCAGCTCTCCTTGGCCCGGGCCCCGCTCAGGATGCGGCCGGGACACACGGCGTTCACCGTTATCCCGTGGGGGGCAACCTGCCTAGCCAGCTCCCGGGTCAGGCCCAGAACCCCCGCCTTGGCAGCAGTATAAGGGATGAGCTTTGTGCGCCCGGTACTCCTCCCCGCGGCCGAGGAGATGTTCACGATGCGGCCGTATTTCCCGGCCCGCATGATGGGAACGACCTCCCGGCAAAACACAAAGACGGACCTCAGGTTGAGATCCACCTGGGCATCCCAAGCTTCCAAGGGCGTCTCCTCGATCTGACGAGGGAGCTTTGTATCAGCGCCGCCGGCGCAATTAACCAAAATATCGATGCGACCAAAATGTTGAACGGTCTGAGCGACGATCCGGTGAACCTCGTGCGGCTGGGTGACATCGGAAACAAACTGGAGCGGCTGCCGCCCTGCTCTCTTCATCAGATCCGTTGCTGTTTCCAGCAACCCCTCTTCGTTTCGATCAACCAGGGAAAACTCGGTTACGGTTTCAGCCAACCGGAAAGCACAGGCCCTCCCGATCCCATGAGCAGCTCCCGTGACTGCGGCGACCCGTCCCATTAAAGCCTCCTCATCCCTTGATGGTTGCCCCCGTTGCAGTTTTGAAGCTCCTCAATCTCCGTAGCGCTTGAGAATCCACTCGGCGATGTCCCGCCGGCGGGCAAACCAGACCCCGTCACGCTGTCTAGCGTACTCGAGGGCCCTCTCGTACACTCCGGCCAGGGCCGGCCTTCCCCCCATATGCGAATGCAAGAGCAGGTCGATCCACTTGGGGCTTCCTCGCTTGCCTTCCTCGTAGAGAAAATCAAAAGTCTCCTTGAACCCCTCGTAGTAGGCGCTGGGCGGGTTCTGGGGGCGCAGCCAGACGATCAAGTCGTTGGTCGGGAAATTGATCCGAGGCAGGATCACCAGGGGTTTGCCGTTCACCCTCTTGATATACGGGTTGTCGTCGCTGGCATCGTCCCCGTTCCAGAGAAACCCTTCCTGAATCATATACTCGAAGGTCTTGGCCGTGCCCTGGCTACCGGGGCTCACCCAGCCCACCGGCCGGGAGCCTGTGGCCGCCTCGATGGCTTTGATGGTGGCCCACATGTCCCTCAACTCACCCTCAATGTCCTGGTCGCTTGGGTAGACGTCATTCGCGTAGCCGTGCCCGGCGGGTTCGTGTCCCCGCTCCTGCATCTCCTTGAGAATCTCTGGAAACCTCTCGGCTGCCAGCCCGCCCACATCAAAGGTTGCCTTGAGTCCCTGGCGCTCCAGAATATCGAAGATCCTCCAGATCCCCACCTTGGGACCATAGTCGGCGTAGGAGAGCGAAAAATGGTTTGGTTTTCCGGACGCCGCCTCTCTTTGGCCGTACTGGCTAGCATACACGAAGCCCTCAAAAGCAATTGTGGTGCAGACACAGATCCGGGCGCCGCCGGGCCATTCGATAGGAGCTCTTCTTGTGATCATGGATTTCGTGTCTCCTTTTCATTGCGAAAAGTACAAGGGCCAGAACTCCAGCCCATCTCCGACGGGGCTGAACTGGTAGCCCCGCAGGTACTTGGAGAGCCCGCGCTGCAACACTGTATTGTAGATATAAATGTCGATCGCCTCGTCCACAGCAATTCGGCTCGCCTGCTGGTAGAGAGCCTCGCGCTTTTGCTGGGAGGTGACCTGGCGGGCCTCCGACAAAATCCTGTCCATGGTCTCGCTCTTATAGTACGAAAGAGCCTGCCAGGTCCCCCACTTCTTGGAGTCGTACATCTGCCCGATCCAGTTGTCGGGGTCAGGGTAATAGGCGCTCATCCAGTGGGCGGTGAGGTCGCTAGCAGTCTCCTGGCTTTTCCCGCTGGCGGCAATTTGCGGGAAGGTAACGTTACGCAACCTCAAGTCAATCCCGATCTTCTTTAGGTTGCTCTGGAGGAGAAGACCTGCTTGCTCCGAGATGGCCGTGCCGCTGATGGCGAGCATTTCCAGAGGCCGGCTCACCTTGAGCTTAGCTTTGGCCAGATGTTCGCGGGCCTTGTCCAAGTCGAAGGAGTAGCCCTTCAATTCCCGCGGACTTCCCCACAGGTTCACTGGGATCGGCCCCGGATTACGCACGGCGACCCCTCCCATCACGCCTTTGATGAAGCCGTCATAGTCAAACGCATAGGAAATCGCCCGGCGGACTTCAGGATCCGAGAGCGGCGGTCTCTGGTTGTGCATGCGGATCACGAAGGTGCGCAGGGTCTGATCCTCAACCACCGTGACACCCTCCATCTTGGCCATTTGCCGGAAGGCGTCCGGGGGCAAGATGGTATGGGTCATGTGGGTGTTCCCTTTGCCAATGTTCAGGATCTGTGTGGATACCTCGCGCAGGACCTTGACCTCAGCGCTACGGACGTGCTCGCCGGCCCATCCTCTCCAGTACCGCTCAAAGCGGCGCATGGTCAGACCCGTGGCGGGCGCGTAGCGCTCGAGAATAAACGCCCCGGAGCCCGCCTCATGGTCCCGCAGCCACTCTGCCCCCCAATCCCCCGATTTCTCCTGGCCCTTCACGATCTTCTCATTGACCACGGAGAGAATCGGAATAATCGAGAGGAACGGGGCAAAGGGCTGGTAGAGGCGCATCTCTACCGTGTAGCGGTCCCGGGCCCGGGTAGCGCCAGGCTTGATGGCCGGCTTGAAGACCCCAGCGGGGTCCTTGTTCATGGACAGCATTCGATCCATGCTGTACACGACGGATTCCGCGCTCAACTCGCCGCCGTCGTGAAATTGGACTCCTCGGCGGAGCCTGAAAGTCCACGTGAGACCGTCCGGGCTTACCTCATAGGATTCCGCCAGCCAGGGGACGACTCTGGGAGGGTTCCCCTGAAAACGCAGGAGGTTGTCATAGAGATTCAGGGATACCGGGTATGCGCTAACCGCATATTTAACGTGTGGGTCGGCGGTTTCAATTTCACTGGTTGTGCCAAATACGACGTGGGTTGGCGGTTCAGCCCCGTAGGCCGGGCCTCCTGGAATCTCCGACAGTAGCGACCCCAATCCCATGCCTACAGCCGCGCCGGCCGCTGCTTTCAAGAAAGAGCGACGTCCCATCGGGATTTCAGCAACCGCTCGCGCGCTTGTCCATTCTCCAGAGCGATCGTACTTCATTTCCTGCCTCCTCTAAAAAGGTTTTTTCAGCCTGCGGTTCAAACTCACCCTACGATCCTATGCACCCGTGAAATACAGCGGATAAAAGTCAAGGCCGTCCCCGACGGGGCAGAAGTTGTAACCTTGCAAGTGATCTGAGAGCCCCCGCTGTGAGGTCGAGTTGTAAATCCAGACGTCCACACAATCCTCGAAGACGATGGCGGTAGCCTGCTCATAAAGCTTCTGCCGTTCCGCCCGCTCCACAACCTCCCGGGCTTTTTGTAAAAGGTTATCCACCTCCGGATTTTTGTAAAAGCTGCACGCCTGCCAGGCCCCCCAGTTCCGTGAATCGTACATCTTTCCGATCCAGTTATCCGGATCGGGATAGTAGGAGCTGACCCAGTGAACCGCCAGGTCGCCCATCGTCTCCTGGTTTTTGGCCGCCACCGAGAACTGGGGAAATGTCAGGCCCCGGATCTTCACCTCGACTCCAAGCTTCTTTAAGTTGCTCTGCAGGAGAAGAGCAGCCTGATCCGTAATCGGGTTTCCCGCCAGCGAGATGAGATCTAGGGGCCGGGTGATTTTGCTCTTCGCTTTGGAGAGATAACTCTCGGCCCTGGCCAGATCAAAGGTATACGCCGGTGGATTCTTGGGATTACCCCACATGTTCAGGGGAATCGGCACCGAGTTGCGGAATACG
>DATEAK010000201.1:0-4962 GCA_035288405.1 bacterium
ATTGGGTGTGACGCCGGAGATTCTGGAAACATACCGCCGGGAGCGCATCGAAGAGATCATCCCTCCGGTAGTTTCTCAATCGGCTCAAATCCTTCAGGGAACTTCTCAAGAAATGTCCGCCTTCCTCCTGGACAGAATCAAGGAGGCGGTCTAAGAAGATGAGCCCTGCGGTCCTGGTCTACCTCGAGCACGACGGAAAAACACTTCATGGAGAAATGGCTAAGCTGGTCGCCAAGGCGGATGAGCTGGCCAGAGGCCTCGGTGGAGTTGCGGCCGCCGCATTGATCGGGAACTTGGGAGAGGATTTGCGCGCCGAGGTGCAGACATTGAGTTGCCGCGAGATTGCCATAGTGAACGATCCCACTCTGCAGGAGTACCACCCCGGTTTCTATCGCGCCGCTCTCTCCGTGATTCTCCAGGAGATCAAACCGCACATTGTTCTTTTTCGCCATTCCTATATTGGCCTGGAGCTGGCCCCCGGGCTGGCCTATCAGTGCGGCGCGTCCATAATCCCCAACTGCCTGGACATTGAGGTGAGGGACGGGAAGATCTCGGTGGTCCGCCCCTGCCTCCAAGAGCTTTGCTGGGCGCGGATCTCTCCTCAGGGTTCACCGCCCTACTTCTTCACGCTGCAGAGATTTCCTCTCAGTGCTGACCTCCAGCCATCCGACGGGGACCCGAAAGTCCGGGAATTGCCCTTTACACCCGTCGGCGGAGTGCGAATCCGCTCCAGGGGGATCACCCAACGCGTCGAAGGCGTTGATATTTCCAAATCTCAGAAGATCGTGGCCGTGGGACGCGGGATTCGCGAAAAGGCAAATCTCAAGCTCGTGGAGGAATTGTCCGAAGCTCTCGGCGCATCCCTTGCTTGTTCCCGGCCCATCGTGGATTTGGGATGGCTCCCCACGGAAAGACAGGTCGGAATCTCCGGTAAGACGGTTCGGCCCAAGGTGTATCTGGCGTGCGGGATTTCCGGGGAGTCCCAGCACGTCGCCGGGATGAAAGATGCTCCGTTGATCATCGCCATCAATTCCGATCCGAAAGCACCTATCTTCCGGGTTGCTCACTATGGAGTCGTGGCGGATCTCTTCGCGTTCCTGCCCGCTTTCACTGCAGCCGCCTTGCAGTCGAGAGAAAAGGCCTAGGAAATCCGCATGGAGCTGACGGAAGCCATAGCTCAATTTGCGGCGGGCGTGAAGCCGGAGGGTATTCCCGCCGAGGTGCTGCAGAGGGCCAAGCGACACGTCCTTGATACTCTCGGAGTCGCTCTGGCGGCATCAAACAGTACGATCGCCGGTATTCTCCAGCAAGTCGTTCGCGGCAGCAGCGAGGGGGAATCTTCGCTCTGGACCGGATCGGGAAGGTCTGGAGCCGGAGACGCCGCATGGCTGAACGGTACGATCGCTCACGCTCTTGACTTTGATGACGGAGGAGTGGGACCAACCCCCATGCATCCTTCCGCCCCGGTTCTTCCCGCGGTCTTGGCTCTTGCCGAAGCCCGCGATCTTTCGGGTATGGACGCCCTTTGCGCGTATATCGTCGGGGTTGAGATCGAATGCAAGCTGGCAAATCTTGTATCCCTGAAACACTATGAGCGCGGCTGGCACACCACGGCAGTTCTGGGAACGTTGGGTTCTGCGGCCGCATCGAGCCGGCTGTTGGGTCTTTCCTCCGAAAAGATCTGCCATGCGCTGGGGATCGCTGCTTCCATGGCGGGCGGACTGCGGACGAACTTCGGAAGCATGACCAAGCCGCTCCATGCCGGTCAGGCGGCAAGGAATGGGCTCGTCGCCGCTCTTCTGGCCGAAAAAGGATTCACGGCAAACCGGGCCGCTCTCGGAGCAGACAAAGGAATGGTCCGGGTATTCGAGCTCGGTGATTCTGTCACCGGCACGGAAATCAGTACCCGTTTGGGCCGACCCTTTCATTTCGCATCGCCCGGAGTTTCCATCAAGCGTTTTCCCAGTTGCACTTCAACCCATCTCACTTTGGAAGCCATCCTTGCCCTGAGAGAGTCCCATGAATTTCTCCCGGAGCAGGTAGAAAAAATCGAGTGTGCCATTCATCCCCTTGATTATGGAGTTCTCCTCAGGCCCGAGGGGATTCAATCTCCCGAGCAGGCACGCTTCAGCGCGGAATTCGTCCTGGCCGCGGCAACTCTCGATGGGGAAGTGAGCCTGCGGCATTTCAACAGCGCTTTTATCCAGAGGGCGGATGTGCAAGGCCTGATGAAACGGATTCATGTCTACGTTCCTTCCGACCCTGCGGGCTTGGAATCCACGGGCAACCGCTTTAGCCTCGTTGCGGTTCACCTGTCGGACGGACGTGTCATTTCCCATCGGGCCACGACAATTCGCGGTCATCCTCCCCTCCTCCTGAGCGATGCGGAGGTCGACAGGAAATTCCTGGATTGCGTCGTGCCCGTCTTGGCCCCCCAAAGAGCGCAGATTGTCCTGCAGGCATTGCACGGGATTGACACGGCGCCTTGCGTGGCGGATATCCTTTCACCCTTCGGAAAGAAGCTGTGAAAATCGGTTCATTGTCTCCTTAAAGCCGCACGCTGAGCTTGTAAGCCATCTGCTCTTCTGGGCTTCTTTGATCAAGAGACGCTTGAGCCGGGGATCAAAGGACAGAGTCCATTTTTCTTTCTTCAGCGTGGCCTTGGGCATGATCGAATCTCTCCTTACTCCTATCAATACGCATATTATGCGTATTGACGTAGAGCCCTGTCAACTGTGCAGATTTGTCGGTGGCGGGATTGATTTTCTGCCATGCTAACAATTCGATCTGCAAGGCCTGGGTGAACCTGATCGTATTCTCTGAGGATTGCAGGAGGTGGTATGGGACCCTGGAATAATTCGGATCTCCGAATGGTTCGCATTTGATTGGAAGGGGAATTAACGCTAGAAGGATTTTGAGGAAGAGGGTTGTTGCTTTGAACGAGTTTTTTTCGTTTCTTTCGCCCCATCCTTACTTACTTGGCCAGATCGCTGGTTTCACTGAGAGCGGCTTCAAGATCTTTTCTGACCATTATCCAGTCTGAATAGATAGCAATGCAATCTGCCTCAGCAGGCGATATTGATTCATTGTACAAGTCTAGCCGAGCGCCAAGGTCGATCAGTCTGGCAATGCCATAAATGGCATTTGAATTAGGGAACAGAAATCCTGTTAACGTTTCAAATTCTTTCTCGTCGACATCTGGTCCCATTTTAAATACCCTACACCTCCAACACGAGTTCGCACAGTTTGGCGAACAACAGAGCTTCTGTCAACTAATTATTGACTCTGTTCGGGAGATTCGTCAACAATCTTAAGTGAAAAGACATTGATTGTAAAGAAGATTTCCTTGTTCCTGGTACTCTCCCCAGTGCCGCTCCAGAAGGATCCTTGCCTTTGTTTCATTCGCTGGAGTAAGCCACTTGCCCTGTTTGAGACGAGACCGGCACTTTTTAGGTGGGGGATGTCGAGCGCTCCGGTGTGGTCATGATGGGGGAGATGGCGCAGCTTTTTTCCGTTCGGCGTTGTTTCGATTACGGCGAAGGCGGAGTCCGCAAGGGAGTTGATATACTCCCGGCTCCATGGCTGTGCCGCAACGGCGGAAGCCGCCACCAGAACGAGAATCACGCCGAGCGCTGCCACCCAGGCGCGCTAACTTCTCGTAGGTCGTCAGACGCGAATCGAACACCAGATGGCGCGGGTAGTGCCGTGGACACGTTTCCAGAAGTTGACGAATCAGAAGATCTCGTTGGATTCTTCCCCTTTCGTGATGTCGGCATTCGAGTAACAGAAAGCTCGTCCATCGGCATCCTGAGCCAGGAACACCAGAATGCTGGGCTGGCGCCGGCTGCGAGCCGACACGTAATGGCGCTCCACGACCGGGTGTTCGCCGTAGTAGGGGATGGAGTGGAAATCCAGGTTGAACGACTCGCCCGGAAAGAGCTGGCTGCCATCCAGCTGCTCGTGCCAACTGGCGAGCAGCCGCGTCGGCTTTGTGTGGTGGTCAACCCAATGGGAAAGGATCAAAACAATCAGAAAGAATCAGTCAGAATAGAGAGCGGAAAGAACTGGAAGCCGAACAGCGCGGCCACGAGCGGGAACTCAAGCAGCTGTGCACCAGAGTCCAGAAGCTGGTGAGTGAATCCTTCACCGCCGTCTCGAACGGACGGGCTGCCACGGACCAGCTCGCTGACCTGGCCAGGCTCGGCTATGTGACCCGTGCGAGGATCACGCAGATCATGAACCTCCTCAACCTGGCGCCCGACATCCAGGAGGAGATCCTGTTCCTGCCTAGGACTGTGAAGGGCCACGACCCGATCCGCGAGAAAGACGTCCGCCCTATCGCCGCCGTTCCCCAATGGAACCGCCCTCCAGGAACGGGTGCCCGGGCGATAAGCCCGCTTCACCCCTCCTTTCTCTCCCGCCCCATGGGCACATTCCCTTTATGGTAGATGAACTTGCCCGCCAGACGCTCCCAGATACCAGCCGGGATTTTTTCCAGATTTACCTTGATAGCATGACGTCAGGTTCTATAATGTGACATTCGGTTTTCTGTTATTTGGCGCGAACCTGATCAGGCAATGCATCGGGAGGCCGAGCGGTGGAAGACAAGAACCTCTCCAGGCGCGAAAGAGAGAAATTAAGGCAACGTCGAGAGATGCTTGCCGCCGCGCTCGAGCTTTTTTCGGAAAAGGGATTCCACAACGTCTCCATGCACGAGATCGCCGAGAAGGCCGAGTTTGCCATCGGAACGCTCTACAAGTTCTTCAAGAACAAGGAGGACCTCTACAAGGCCCTGATCCTGGAGCAGGCCCACAGGTTCCATGATGCCCTCACGAAGGCAATTGAAGAGCCCGAGGACGAGGTTGAGAAACTGCGGAATTACGTCAAGGCCAAGGTTGAGGTCTTTCGGGCCAACGCTTCCCTCATTCGTCTCTATTTTGCGGAGACCCAAGGAGCGAGCTT
>DATEAK010000202.1:0-9276 GCA_035288405.1 bacterium
CAGCGGGGAAGTAACATATCTGAGCCACACGACAACCTCCAAGGCGGGCGATTACGCGGTCAACGTCACCCAGGTCGCCACCCAGGCGGCAACCACCGGGGTAAAAAGCCTGCTCAGCGGTATCGGGGCGGGCCAGACCGAAACCCTGCGCATTACCGATACGCTCACCGGCCGCATTGCGACTGTGGCGTTGAACGGAGACGCGGGAGAAAACGGCAGCAGTATTGACAACATCGTCAACGCCGTGAACTCGGAATTCCAGACCCAGTATGCCCAAAAACTGGTCGGGAGCGTGGCGAACGTCCAGATCAGCGACTCGCAGCCCATCACCAGCAATACGGAGTGGAGCGACATCGACGCCAGCCTGCAGGACGGTGACGTGATCTCCTTTACGGGCACCTCCCGCACCGGCCAGACGGTGAGCGGGAGCTACACGATCAGTGACACAGCCACCGATACGGCGCAAGGTTTTCTATCCGCCGTACAAACCGCCTTTAATAACGAGGTGTCCGCCACCATCAACGCTTCGGGAAAACTCGTCATCACCGACGTGGCGGACGGGGACAGCAACACTTCCATCTCCATCACCGAGCCGACCGGAGGGGGACGGACTCTCGACTTCGGGACGGTAACCACCTCCAACACAGGTGGGGTCGTGGGCCGCTATGCTCTGGAAATCACCGCCTCCAAGGACGGCAGCAACCAGTTGGTCCTGACCCACAATCTCTACGGCAGCGCGAACGGTTTCACGATCGCCCAGGTCTCCAACCCGGGAACCACCAATAAAGAAATCCTCATCGGCAGCCAAGCGAACACCCAAGTGGCCCCCCCAGGAGTCCTCACCAGCTTGACCGCGTTTGACAACATCACCGGATATACCGCCAACAGCGCAGACACCATCACGATCAGCGGCAAAAACCACGCCGGCACGGCCATCACTCCCGTGGTTTTCAGCGTACATACCGGAGCCGCCTACAAGACCGTACAGGATTTCCTGACGGCAATCGAGGGCGCCTTCAGCCTGACGGCAGGAAGCGCCACGGTGGACGGCTCGGGAAAGATCGTGATCACGGACAGCACCACGGGATCCAGCCAGCTCGCCATGACCCTGACCCTGCCGGCCGGTCTGAACTTCGGCACCTTCGCATCCCAAAATACGGGTCTCAGCAACGGCAGCTCCAGCGGCCAGAACGTTGCAGGAACCATCAACGGGGAAGCGGCTACGGGAGTCGGTCAAGTCTTGACCGGGGACGAGCCACCGACGGACGGCAGTACGAGCGTCGAAGGCCTGTCGATTCTGGTCACCTCAACCACCACGGGGGCAAAGGGGAACGTGAAGTTGACCCTGGGCAGCGGGGAACTGATCTACCGGGAACTCGACTCCATCACGGATGCCCTCTCAGGATACGTCACCACACGGATCGACGGGCTCCAGGACACCGTGGACGACCTGCAGAAGCATATAGACGCCATGGAGGCCCGACTGATCTTGGAGAAGGACCAATTAACCAATCAATTCGTCGTGATGGAAAGCGCCTTGAGCCAAATGAGGACACTCAGCAACTGGCTCGCACAGCAAACAGGTGGACTCAACCAGCTCAGATAGCAACTAGGGAAAAAGGGGTTGACATGGAACGGAACGGTATCAAAGCTTACGAACAGACCCAGGTGACCACCGCCGGGCAGGGAGAACTGATCTTGCTTCTCTATGATAGTGCCATCGCCTCCATGAGGCAGGCGTCCCGCGAGATCCGCAAGAAACATTATGAGTCGAAGGGGAGACTTCTCAGCAAAGCCCGGGAGATCATCGAAGAGCTCTGGTCCTCTCTGAATCCGGAAGCGGGACCAATTGCAGACTCGCTTGGCGGACTTTATAACTATATGATCCGACGCATTCTGCATGCCAATCAAAACCTCGATGCAAGAGCAGCCGAGGAGGTCGCCACGCTCTTATCCGAACTTCGCGAAGCATGGGCAGTCGTCGTGAGCCAAGAGGGCGGTAGCACCGTAGCGGAGGAAAAAGTGAAGGTCGGATCCAAACAACCGGCGGGCCATTCGGGCGCGCGTCTTTCCCTCGGAGGATGAGCGCGATGCCATCCAGCGATTCACCCGTCCAGTCCAAGATTCTCGTGCTCCTGCAAAAAAAGATTGAGAAGCTCGGGGAGATGCTGGCACTGGGCCGCGACCAAAAAGAAGCCATTTCCAAAAACACTCTGCCACGCCTCGGGCAGGTGATTGCCGAACGGATGCGCTGCATGGGGGAAGTGGATTCTCTCGATAAAAGACTGGCAGATTTACTGGCCTGCCACAAGAGAGGGCAAGATAGCCATTTGAATCTTTTCCAATCCAAACCAATCAAGGCAATGGTAGATCGGCTCAGGAAGATCCTCCAAGGACTCTCTGAACTGGAAGACAAGAGCATTCTTGACCTTGAAGAGCAATTAGCTTCCGTGCGAGCCCAATTGATTGAGGTCCAAAAATCCCGGATCGGTGCTCGTACGTATGCTCCGATCAAATCTGCGGCGGCCCGGTTCGTGGATCTCCAGGGGTAGACCGCATACCAGATCGGCCCTATACGGCAAGAATTACCTCTGTCAATTCTTTGGCAAGTGGTCCAGGAAACCTGTCATTTCACGCCCCGTTTCCTCCTGGGCTTCAAACTCTTCCCAGGGTTCACAGATAAGTCCATAGATATCCATTCGTTACGCTTTATCCTCCAAGGAACTGAACCCAGGTTCTTTTGGCATCGGGATTGCACATCGAACTACCCGGTACCAGTGGAACGCTGGTAGAGGAGGCAAGCCGTGGCAGGCGAAAAGGTTTTCGTCGTTGATCCCGATACACGTCAACTGGCACAGATCGAGTCCCACTTAAAGGCGAAAGGGTACCACGTAACCCTCGAGCGAGATGGTGTCAGAGCTCTCCACATGCTGCGGGAGCAGACCTTCGATCTCCTCCTGAGTGAACTTGCCCCCCCTGGGGCAAGCGGTCTCCAACTTCTGGAAGAGGCACAGAGCCACGGTGCCAATACCTGCGTCATTTTGATGGCAAAAAATCCTCCCGTGGAGGTCGTAATTGCAACGCTCCAAAAGGGCGCCTTCAGCCTCCTTCGCAAACCCCTGAACTTCATGGCCCTGGAAGCGACCCTCAAAAAAGGCCTGGAGAACCGTCAGGCATTTCTGGAAATCCTGGGACTTTCGGAAGATCTCAAGCGAGCCAACCTGGTTCTCAACGAACAGAAAGAAGAACTGGAACGCGAAAAGAGGACCCTGGAGGAAAAAATCCGGGAGCTTGATTTTCTCAAGGATTTGAGCAGTGTTATCGGGACGACACTGGATCCCAAGGAGATTGCCCTGGCCATCTCTACGCGACTCCGAACGGTGATCCCTTATGATTTGTTCCTGTTATCCTGCAGTCTGGAAAAAGGCGCCACCCTATTCGTGGACTCCGGAGTCGCACTGCCGCCCGCGTTGAGTTCACAAATACAGGCCAAGGTGGTGCAGGATCTAACCACTCTGACCGGCTATCTCGGCAGCAGCGGCGAGGAACTCCACGTGGAATCCCTTCGGGAAGACCCGTACCAGGGGAATGGGGCGGTTTCCTATACTGCGGAACGGATGATGGAATGCAAGATCGTTCTCTCACTTGCACAAAAGCCCATTGGAGTCCTCAATCTGATGAATTTCGAGGGGAAACCGTATGGGAAAGACCAGATCGCCCTTCTGCATACCGTGGCCAACCAGGCAGGTCTGGCCCTGAAAAACGCGGAAGAACACCACAAGGTTCAGGAGATGGCTAGCCGGGACGGCCTCACCGGTCTTTTGAATCATCGCACGTTTCACGAGATCTTGAAGCGAGAATTCAAACGCATCCTGCGGTACAAGAAGCCGCTCTCTGTGGCGATGATCGACATCGACCATTTCAAGGTAGTCAACGACTCCTACGGCCATCCTACGGGAGACCAAATCCTCAGGGAGCTGTCCTCCTTGCTGGAACGATGCATCCGGGAAACCGATGTCCTGGCGCGCTACGGGGGGGATGAATTTGCCTTCATCCTGCCGGAAACCAGCTTGGGCGACGCCCGGATTCTCGGCGAGCGCATGAGGCGCACAGTGGAGAATTTCTCCTTCCGGCTGGACGGGTCAGAAATCCATGTCACAATTAGCCTCGGGATTTCCAGCTATCCCACCCTGGATGTCACTTCGGGAGACGACTTGGTTTCCAAAGCCGATAAAGCCCTGTACCGTTCCAAACGGGATGGCCGCAACCGGGTGTGCACGGCGGGGGAGAGCACCGTCGTGATTAAGAACTTCGCAATGTCTGCTACTCCCAACCCCATGTGACACGGGGATCCATGGATATCGCGGACCTTTTAAAGATCGGGCAGCATCTGGACTGCGATCTGGCTTCGGAGGGTGGAGGCGAAATCCGCTATCCGTGCAAGGTTGCTCATCTGGAACCGGATAGAGTTCTATTGACCATTCTTTCCGAACCTTCCAATGCTCCTGCGATCCTACCGGAAAGGAACTTGACCCTCCAGGTCATCAAGGGGCAGGCCCTATACAGCGTACGGGCTCAAGCGATTTCATTTGAGTACCCGTTCCTGGCCATACGGCCTGAAGGCAGTCCCGAACTAATCCAGAAGAGAAGCTATGTCCGTGTTGAAGACTCTTTCAGCGTTCGTTTCCGGATTCTGGATCCACAAGAGTATGAACGCAGGCGCTATGAATTCGCCAGCCGGACCAGTAAGCGTGGTGAAGCTCGCTCGCTGCTGGCCACGGACTGGTCCAGGGAGATTCAGGAAAATCTGGGAGAGGAGGCGGCCGCAGGACTTGAATCTCTCCTGATTAAGATGCTTATCGGCCTCGACCGCAAGCTCGACAAGGTTATCGAACTTCTGGAGCACCCCGAGGGAGAGACAGGCTACTTCAAGGGAACGGGCGTCAACATCAGCGGAGCCGGTTTTTATTTCGTAACCGAATCTCTCCTTCAGGTTGGAGCGATGCTTGAAGTGGCCCTTGAGCTTTCCATCTTTCCTGGGCTCCACCTCATGGCCCTTGGCAGAACCTTGCGTGTTCGCGAGATGCTGGATTTTCCCGACACGCATCGCCACTTTGAAGTGGCAGTAGAGTTCACGGACATCCACGAGGACGACCGGGACGAAGTGATCCGCTATACCTTCCGCCGCCAGCGCGAGATCCTGAGAACCCAGCGCTTGAACAATACTGATTTGGAGGCCACGGGGTCTACGCATCAGCAACAGGACCTCCCCTAAGCTCGATCTGAAATTCAATCCGTGTCGATTTCCCTGTAACGGTCTTGATCGAAACTACCGCACGGTTTGCCTGACCCCATTGGTATCGGGGCTGTTTTCCCCGACGGTTTTTGAAGTTCACGGCTTTCCCGTTGACAGGGTTTGTGGCTCCGTCTATGCTGGGAGTTGTTCTCTGAGAGGTCTCAAAAACCCACTCGTTTTTCCCAGCGGAACATGGTGTGGGATTAAGAACGGAACTTCTTGCGGACGGGAAGGGGAGGATGCGATTTTTCATCGGAGTGGATACGGGAGGTACCTTTACCGATGTGGTATTTCTCGATGACAGCGGACAGCTGACATTTGACAAGGCCCTCTCTACTCCGGAAGACCCTTCCCTGGGGGTGAGCGTTGCGTTGCAGAACTGCGTCGAACGCCTGGGGCGCGCGCTCCCCGAAGTTCTAAACGAAACCGAACAGTTTTGCCACGGCACTACCGTAGGCACGAATTCCCTGATCCAGCACCGTGGAGCTCGCGTCGGACTGGTGACTACGCGCGGATTCGAAGATGCGATCATTGTGGGGCGGGGTCCCATGGGGAGGAATCTCGGCATCCCAGTAAGCCAGGCCATGGATTTCATTCACACGGAGAGGCCGCAGCCTCTGGTTCCCAAAGAGCTCATCCGTGGTGTGATCGAGCGGGTGGGGGTGGACGGACAGATTATCACCCCCCTCAACGAGGAGAGCGCCCGAGCTGCGCTGGAGGAGCTTGCTGAACGGGGAGTTGAGAGCCTGGCCATCTGTCTTCTGTGGTCTTTCCGCAACGAGACTCATGAGCGTCGCCTCGGGGAGTTGGCCCGGCTGATCAATCCCCGCTGGAGCGTAAACCTCTCTTGCGAAGTCTCCCCACTCCTCGGCGAGTTCGAGCGCAGCATGACCACTGTGGTGAATGCTTACCTAAGCCCGGTCATGAGCCGCTATACAAGCAATCTTCAGGAACATTTGGCCCAAAAGGGGCTTAAGCGCCCCATACAGATTATGAAATGCTCGGGAGGCCTCACTCTGCCCGCGCAAATAAGCAGAGAGGCAGCGGCCACCGTGAACTCGGGCCCTGTGGGCGGTCTCGTGGCCGCCCGACACCTGGGAAAAATTCTCGGGTTTGAGAACGTCATCACGACGGACATGGGGGGTACGAGCTTTGATGTGGGGGTCATTTACCGGGGACAGTTCGAGCAGGAGCGCACTCCGTTCATCAGCCAGGGAGTTCCCGTGCAGATCCCTGCGGTCCGTGTGGTGGCCATCGGAGCCGGAGGCGGCAGTATTGCGTGGAGTGATGGGCGCCGTCTGCAAGTGGGCCCTCAGAGCGCCGGGGCGCAACCCGGTCCTGCTTGCTACGGGCACGGCGGAACAGAGCCTACGGTCACCGATGCCCTCGTGGTGCTCGGGTTTCTTGATCCCGACTACTTCTTTGGAGGAAGGAAGAAACTGGACCGAGCGGCCGCTCTGGCCGCGATCACGGAAAAGGTTGCCCAACCACTCGGGCTATCTCCTACAGAGGCCGCAGCGGGAATTTACGAGATTGTGACCGCCAAGATGAGTGACTTGATTCGAAAGGTCACAGTGGAAAGCGGCTATGATCCCCGAGAATTTGTCCTCTTCGCATACGGGGGAGCGGGACCGGCTCACTGCGCGCTGTTCAGCCGGGACTTGAGAGTTCGACAGATCGTGGTGCCTTATACCGCCTCTGTTTTCTCCGCCTTCGGTGTAGCGACGTCCGATATCCTCTATACGTATGCGAAGTCCGAACCGATCCCGCTGGCGGCGGATCCGGGGACAATCGACCGATGCAACCGGGTCTTTGGGAATCTCGAGGAGCGTGCCTGGACGGATGTATCGTTTGCCGGTCTTCGTCAAGATGAGGTGATCCTGAGCCGTAAGGTGGACTTGCGCTACGAAGGACAGATGCATGAGATGACCCTCGATTGCAGTTCGGGGACGCTCGGTCCCTCTGAAATCGCACATCTGCGGGAAGCCTTCGAGGCAATTTACGAGGTCAAATACGGCCGCGGAACCAGCCGCAAAGAATCTCCCGTCGAGATCATCACGTTCCGGCTTGAGGCCCTGCAGCCTACGCGCGCGCCGGAATTGAAGTCCGAGCCGCTGGGACCTCAGGATTCGTCGCCCACTCTGAAATCGGAGCGCTGGGTGACCCTCAGAGCGGAAGGAGAAATCTTGTGCCGGGTTTACGACGGCGAGCGTCTGTGGCCCGGAGCTCAAGTTTCGGGTCCGTCGCTCATCGAGCGCCGGGATACGACCCTTTTTGTTCCGGAGATGTTCTCTGCTCAGGTAGACGGCTACCGGAACATTTGCCTTTCTGCAAGTGACACCGCCACTCATAAGTGAGAAGAGTGGAGAAGTCCCACGCATTCCGGAAGGAGCGACGTTTGAAGTTAGATCCAATCACCTTCGAAGTCATCAAGCACCGGCTCTGGCAAATCAACGATGAGCAGTCCGTAACCATACGCACCATCTCCGCATCCCCGATTGTCGTTGAGGGCAATGACTTCAACACGGGTCTCTTCACCCGGCACGGGGACCTGGTAATCGCCGGGCCCGGCTCACTGGTGCACGTCACCACCATGGACACCACCATCAAGAGTATCATGTCCCTGGCCCGGGAGTTTGAAGACGGAGATGTTTACTTAACCAACGACCCCTATCTGGGCGCACTGCACCAGAACGATCTGGTCGTGGCCAGCCCCCTTTTCTATGAAGGGGAACAGGTCATGTGGGTGGGCAATGTCTTGCACCACGCGGACGTAGGTGGGATGGATGAGGGGAGTTTCTGCATCAACGCCGTGAACATCTACCAGGAGCCCCCTCTCTATTTTCTCAAAATCGTGGATAAGGGGCGGTTCCAGACTGACGTCGAGTACACGTTTATGCGTAACTCCAGGCTCCCGGACACGGTTGCGTTGGACTTGAGGGCCCAGGTGGGCGCGTTACACGTGGTGAAAAACCGCCTCACCGAGCTTTTGCGCGAGAAGGGTGTCGAGACCGTTCTGGAAGTCATGGAGCGCTCCGTGGACTACACGGAAGAAAAGCTCCGCCAGCGCTTCGCCGAAATTCCGGATGGCGCCTGGGAAACGGAAGTTTACATGGACGGGGACAAACGCGGATGTACAGAGCTTCACCGTGTCTTCCTGCGCCTAGAGAAGCGCGGGGAAGAACTTTTCTTCGATTACACCGGAAGCGACCCCCAGGTGCAAGGTGGCGTCAATTCAACGTACCACGCTTCCTACGCCGGTACGGCGGTCCCCATCTATACCTTCATCTGCAACGGAGAGATCGACTGGAACGGCGGTCTTAAGCGGGTCGTCCACGTGGAAGCTCCTGAAGGCACCGTAATGCACGCGCGTTATCCGGCCGCCGTGAGCATCTGCACCTTGGGATTCCGCTGGCTCGCTACCGTGGCCTCCATGCGCGTCATAGCTAAGATGCTCTCCGCCTCGGAAAAATACCGGGACCGCGTCTGCCCCTCCTGGACCGTGTCCAGCAACGGCACCAATGTATTTGCCACCGACAGCCGCGGGAAACGGGTAGGGGCTCTTCTCTCAGACCACCGTGGAGGCGGCGCGGGAGCCCGCTCCTTTGCCGATGGCTTTGATAATGCAGGAATGGTCACTTCGTTTTTCTCTTTCATGGCCAACGTGGAGAGCCAGGAATGGAAGCTACCGATCCTCTATATTTTTCGCAAACAACTCACTGATTCCGGGGGACCGGGCACATTTCGGGGGGGGCTTTCCCTGATCACTGCGTTCACGGCCTACCGTACCGATCGTCTCATCATCAAGAGTTTCAACACGGCGGGCACCAATCAATCCAATGCCGCGGGGATCGACGGCGGCTATCCGGGGTCAGGTTCCCAGGCCACCGTGATTCGGGGAAGCCGGATCCGCCAGATCCTTTCCGAGGGAGGGACGGCGGACAGCTACGAGGATTTCGGCGGGACTGTGGAACATCTTC
>DATEAK010000203.1:0-5881 GCA_035288405.1 bacterium
GGGGTAGATTATGCGTTGGGGAATGGCCATTGATCTGAAGAGCTGTGTGGGGTGTAACAGTTGCACGCTGGCCTGCAAAGTGGAGAACGCAACTCCTCCGGAAATCCAATGGATCCGGGTCATGGAAAAGGAAGAGGGGAATTACCCCACGGCGAAGCGCTCCTTTTTTCCCCTGCGCTGCAACCACTGCGCCGATCCGCCCTGTCTGACGATCTGCCCCACCGGGGCCACCTACCAGCGGGACGACGGCATCGTGCTCGTTGACTATAAGAAGTGCATCGGCTGCGGAGCGTGCATGATCGGCTGCCCGTATCAGGTGCGGTTCAAGTGGGAAAACGGCCGGGGGTACTACAGCACCGGCTACACGCCGTTTGAAGAAGAAGGGTATGCGCGCTACGAGGAAGGCACCTACCAGAAGTGCACCTTCTGCAGTCACCGTCTGGACCAGGGGCTTCCTCCGGCCTGCGTGCAAACCTGCCCCACCCGGGCTCTGACGTTCGGAGATCTGGACGACCCCGACAGCGAAATCAATCAGCTCTTGCGGGCCCGCCACTATACCCGGCCGCGGGAAGAACTGGGGACCCAACCCTCTACGTTCTATCTCTCGTAGAGGGGGAGGAGGAAGCCATGAGTTATACGGACAACGTGATTCTGGACTACAAGCCGCAACGGGTGTGGACGAGCCCCGTGGACCTCAATCTCTTTTTAGCGGGCACCGGAGCGGCGACCTATTTTTGGGGAGTTCTGTGGGGATCTTGGATCGGCGAGGGAATCGGCGTTCTGGCGGTGGCCTTGGGAGGTCTGGTCACCCAGCTGGAGCTGGGACGGCCCTCGCGAGCGTGGCGGGCGCTCACGCGCCTGGGGGGCAGTTGGATGAGCCGGGGCGTTCTGTTTCTCTCCTTCTTTGTTGTGCTCGGGGCCCTCTCCGTGCTCCCCTCCCTCCCGGGACTGGCCGGACTTCCCTGGGGCCCCTCAACGACCACGGGTATCGTGATCAGCACTCTGGCACAGATTCTCGCATTGGGGGTGACGTTCTATAGCGGCATGCTGCTGAGCTCCTGGCCCTCCATCCCCTTCTGGAACACCCCGTTGTTCCCGTTGATGATGATGGCGTTTTCGTTTGCCGGAGGCAGTGCCGTGATTCTGACTGTCCTGTCCCTGCAAGCCGCCCCGGTTTCCCTCACTCAGGTGGAACTGGATACGCTGTATCTGGCGGGATTATGCGCCGTCATGGCCCTGCTTTACCTGGCCACCATGGCCCCTTCCACTCTGGCCAGCCGAGCCTCGGTGCGCATCATCCTCTGGGGGAAACACAGCCTGGACTTCTACCTGGGGCTGGCGGCCATCGGCCTTTTACTTCCCCTGATTTTACTTTTCCTCGACTACCGCTCCGGCTCTTCTCCGGCGGAGAGCCCATTGCGCATCGTGGCGACGGCGGCTCTCCTGGTGGGAGGGTTCATGGTGCGGCGCATCTGGCTTCGTGCCGGTGTGTACGGTCTGCCGGTTTAGGAATCCATCCATGCCGAAGGTTCCCGAAGTGACGGACCAGCAGGCGCCGACCTTCGAAAGGAAGTGAATACGAGAGAGGAGAACATCATGGCTGTGGCAAAAGTCATGTCAACAGGAACCGCGGTAGGTTCCGATAAGAAGGATGTTTGGATCCCGACGGCCTGCGGCATGTGCTACATGAGCTGTGGAATCCGCGTGCATGTGGTCGATGGCAAAGTCGTTGGCTTGGAAGGGGAACCGAATAACCCGCAGAACCGGGGGATCATGTGTGCTAAGGGCAAAGCGGGAATCATGAACCTCTATAACCCGAACCGTGTCCGCACGCCCTTGAAGCGCACAAATCCGCAAAAAGGGATCGGAGTGGATCCCGGGTGGGTGGAAATTTCCTGGGAAGAGGCGCTGGATACCATCACCAGCAAGTTGTCTGCCTTGAAGGACGACCCTCGACAGCTTTTCGTGCAGACCTGGGAAGTGATCGGGGATAACTATTACTGGCTTGCCGCGCTGGCGGCTGCCTTTGGCACACCGAACGTGATGCCCGCCTCTTCGGCTTCTTGCGGCAAGGTCATTCACCCCATGGAATTTCTCTCCGGCGGCGGCTTCCACCAGCAGCCCGATCTGCACTACTGCAACTATGCGCTTCTGGTGGGGACCCAAATCGGCACTGCGGCCCGCGGGTGCTTCAACCATATGGCCACGGATTACGCCGAGGCGCGCAAGCGCGGCATGAAAGTGGTGGTGGTGGACCCCATCTCCAGCTACGCCGGCGCTAAGGCGGACGAGTGGATTCCCATCCGTCCGGGCACGGATTCCGCGTTTGCGTTGGGGCTCATGAATGTCTTGGTGAACGAATTGGGGATCTACGATGCTCCCTTCCTCCAGAAGCAAACCAATGCGGCCTATCTTGTGGGTCCGGAGGGCACCTATGTCCGCGACCCGATTTCCGGAAAGCCTCTCGTCTTTGACGCTGCTTTCGAGAAAGCGGTCTCTTACGATGCTTCTTCTCCCGAAGTCTCCCTGGAGGGGAGTTATGAAGTCGCGGGCGTGAAATGCGCCCCCGCGTTCCAGGTGCTCAAAGATCACCTGCGGAGCTTCACTCCCGAGAAAATGTCGGAGATTACGACGGTTCCGGCGGCCACGATCCGCCGCGTGGCGCGCGAGTTCGGAGCCGCCGCGCAAGTTGGAGCCACGACCATCCTGAAGGGACAAGAGCTGCCGTTGCGCCCCGCCTGTGTGGACTGGGCCCGCGGGCCCCAGGGGCACAAACACGGATTTCACAATTGCTGGGCGCTCAAACTCGTCAACATTCTCGTCGGCAACGTCAACATGCCCGGAGGGATTCAGAGCACCGGGGCGGCGGGCAATACTCCACACCGCTGGAGGCCGGAGGCAGGCCAGGATGGAATGATGGAGCACGGAGGATCGTTTTTGCCTGTGCCCCACCCCACGGCCTTTCCCGGCCGGGACCCATCGGAGCCGATTCGCCAGGACGCGTTTGAATTATTCCCGGTGGCCGGGCACGCCACCACGATGTTCCCCCTGGTGGCGACCGAGCCCGAAAAGTGGGGACTCGACTATCATTTGGGTGCCGTTATCCACACCCCGGGCAATTTCCTCCTCGGTTCGTTTGGGGATTTTGCCGTCGTGGAACGATTTTACCAGTCCGTCCCCTTTGCCTTGGGCTTTGCCATCGAAATCAATGAGACCAACGAGTTCGATGACATTATCCTGCCTTTCCCCTCCTACCTGGAAAGGGACGACTTTGTTCTGCCGCTCCAATTCATGATCCCGATTTGTGGAGATGATCAATGGTACTGGCAAATTCGCCAGCAAGTCGTCCCTCCGCCGGCCGGGATACGAGCTCCCCAGGAAGTGCTTATGGAGATCGGCCGCCGGCTCGGGATTTTGGACGACATGCACAGAATTCTGAATCAAATTATGATGCTCAAGGACCCTCACCGCCTGGAGGCGCATCAGAGTTATCCGATCAAAGAGATTCACGACCGCATGGCCCGCTCGTGGTTTGGGGACGAAAAGGCTCTCGACTGGTTTGAGAAAAACGGAGTCCTGCCCATCCCTCGTGAGGTGGAGGAGCGCTACCCGGGTCCATTTATCGAGGCTCGAATCCCTATTTACCTGGAGCACTACATCAACCGCGGCAAGCAATTGGAAGCGGTCGCAAAGAAGATGGGCCGTAGCTGGGATTTCTCTGACTATCAGGCGCTGCCGACCTGGATGCCCTGCGAATCGTTCCATACCGTCGGCCGGGACGAGTACGACCTGATTGCCGTACACTACAAGTTAGCCTTCGTCTATGGTCACTACGGGAACGAGAACCCCTGGATCGACGAGATCTGCGAACAAAACCCCTACACCTATTCCGTTTTGATGAACACCGAGACGGGCAAGAAGAAGGGACTTCGCGATGGGGACCCGGTGTGGCTCGAATCCCGCGTCGCTCGAACAAAAGCGCGGGTCAAGCTTACCGAGTGCATCCATCCCGAGGTCGTGGGGATCGCGGGTCACTTCGGCCACTGGTCAAAAGGGATGCCTCAGTCTCGCGGCAAGGGAGTCGCATTCAACTCCTTGATGCCCTATGATCTGGATCACATGGACATGATTTCGACCGCTCTTGACCACTGCGTCGCAGTCAAGGTGAGCCGGGCATAGAAAGAACTCTTTCAAAAGTCTCAGCCATGGCGCTCTTTAGCGAATAAGAAAAAGATTCATTAGAGCTTGATGAGAGAACCGGGGTCTTTGGGGGTGGCCTTTTCTCCCGAGCCCATCTCGTAGCGCAGCGCTTTGAGCGACTCCTCTCTGAGCTCCGCCCAAATCTCTCCCACCAGAGTCGCGAACTTCTGGCTCGAGACGAGGGCAGGATCCCGCGGGCGGGCAAGGTCTATGAGGACCTCTTTCTTAAGCAGTCCGGGGCGTGCACTCATGATGATCACACGATCGGCAAGCTGCACGGATTCGTTGATATTGTGAGTGATGAAAACGATCGTCTGGCCCAGTTCCCCCCAGATGCGCAGTAATTCTTCTCCCAGGATAAGCCGGGTTTGCTCGTCCAGGGCGCCAAAGGGCTCGTCCATAAGGAGGATGTCGGGATCGAGGGCAAGGGCACGAGCGATAGCGACTCTCTGGTTCATCCCTCCCGAGAGTTCCTGAGGATATCGCTCCTCGAACCCTCGCAGCCCGACCAGATCGATGATTCCCTGGCATTTCCTCCGCCTGGATTGCCTGTCCAAGCCCCGGACCTCCAGACCAAATTCCACGTTTTCCATCACGCTGCGCCAGGGAAAGACGGACACATCTTGAAAGACCATGGTGATCTTGGGGTGGGGGCCGGAGATGAGTTCCCCCTCCACGTAAATCTCGCCGTGGGAAGGTTCCACCAGGCCTCCGATCATGTTGAGAAGAGTCGATTTTCCGCAGCCGCTGGGTCCGATGATCGCGACGAACTCCCCCTTCTGAATCCTCAAGTTGACCTTTTCCACTGCGGCCAGCACTTCCTTGCCGTTGACGGAGAAAGCCAGTGAGTAGTCCTTGGTCACATCCTTCAGTTCAATAATCGGATTTCCCATCGCTGGAGATTCCCCCGGTTCCTGGACCGCAGTTCTACGCGCGCACGTTGATGTTGACGTAGCCTGCTCTCGATTTTCACCCGTGGATCTGAAAGGGAGAGGACTCCGGAAAACCGGTAAGAAGATCCCTTTCGTCCACGGTCCCGCGTGAGAAAGAAACGAAAGCTCACGTGCCTTTAGTTTTGCTTTAATTTGAAGGTGCTTGCCCCTTTGAAAGCGGCACAGCGGATTATTCCCACCCTACAAGAACCCAGGGGAAAAATCAAGCGCTTACGGATCACTGCCTACCCCAAGTTTTCTGAGCGTTGTACAGAAATGGAAACGTTTCGCCCCACTGATGAATCAGTTCACACGATGAACCATTCCAGCGGGAGCTTACTCATCCGTTCCGCACCTTTCTCCCTCACCACAAGGGTATCTCCCACATGCACGCCCTGTTTCTGGTCGGGGGTAACCGCATTGGGTTCGAAAGTGATGGTCATCCCGGGCTGCACCGCTAACTGTTCCATATCGTTCTGGAATTGGTGCCACCTGGCGGTATCCAGGTCCTGGTATAGGCTGCGGCGCTTTTGCGAAAAGGCAATGGGACGCTCCAGAGACAGGCCCATTCCATGGAAATGTGGAGTGACCGTTATGAAACCGGCAGCCAGAACAGGCTCCGCCATGGCTTGGACCACATTCCCGAATGTATTTCCGGGTTTCAGGGTCTCGAATCCTCTTTCGTATGAAGCTCGGGCTGCGTCAAACAAGCGCTTGTAGGTATCCGGAACGAAGCCCACCGCCATGGG
>DATEAK010000204.1:0-6076 GCA_035288405.1 bacterium
CCCCCCGCCGATGACCACGACCCGCCGCACCTCGTCCGCCTTCTCGGCAAGCTTGCGGGCGTCTGCAAATCCACGGAATCCAAATACGCCTTCCAAAGTAAGGCCCGGAATCTTGGGAAAGACCGGCACGGATCCCACCGCCAAAAGCAGCCGATCGTAACCGATCCGCTCTCCGCTCTCCAGGCAAACCTGCTGGCGGTCCGTATCCAGAGCGGTCACCCGACTGCCAAAGCGAGGATCGATCCGTAAGCGCTGGTAAAAATCCTCACTGCGGTACAAGATCTGCTCATCATTAACCTGCCCGGCTAGATAGTGAGAGATGAGGGGACGGGCGTAGGCCCCGTAAGATTCGTCGGAGATCATGAGGATCTCCCCGGACGGATCCCGGCTGCGAATGGCCTCCGCGGCTGCAATGCCGGCCACGCTGCCTCCAACAAGGACATATCTCATAAGTACACTCCTCTCTGTCCAAAGTCAGATTACGGACGTTCCCCACACGCACCAACGAATAAGCGGGGAAAGAAACAGGGATCCGCCAGCAACGGCCAGCAGGATAGCAAACCGGTCCCCGTCACGGACGGGCGTGTTGAGCCCGTCCAGGCGGGCGACATTTTCATCGTTCAGAAAAAACAGCAAATGGTGTTCCACGTTCCCCTGGTCGTCAAGGATCTCATCTCGAAGCTGGGGAAAAGAAGCAAGGAGTTGATCGATCGTCCCCCGCACATCTTTCGCTTCCAAATTTATCCGGACTTCTCGGAGCCCGAGGAGGGAGCGCCAGAGGCTCGGGAAAATCACCGAAATGGTCACGAGACCTCCACATCAGGGGATTTTTGATTGACCAACGACGAAAAAGTGTATGGGGAACGCGAAAGGAAGTAAATGATGCGGTTGGCTTATGTATCTAGTGCATTTTACTAGGCCAGCATGCTATTATAGAAAGGGCTTCCAATCTTCCGGAATCTCAAACAAATCCGCAAAAGGAGGCAACCATGGACGCAAGGGTTCTGAAGCTCGTGATCTTTGTGTGGAGCCTGGCCACGGTAATCTACCTAGGGGGAGCCATTACCCCGCTCTCCGCGTCTGCCCAGACAATCATTGATGAATGGAACACGGTGAAGACTCCTGCAGCGCCCGCTCTGAAACCCGTGACAATCGATCCGAAGAGTACAGCTTTTCTCATTCTCGATATTGTAAAGCAAATCTGCAATCCGGAGCGACGCCCCCGCTGCATAGCTTCTGTTCCGAAAATCCAGGGTTTCCTGACCAAGGCCAGGGCCAAGGGGGTGCCGGTGATTTACTCCCTGGCCGGCGCGGCGACGCCTGAGGACATCCTCAAGGAAGTGGCACCTCTGGGCGGAGAACCCATTGTAAAGTCGCGGGCGGATAAATTCTTCCAGACGGACCTGGAAAAGATCCTGAAGGAAAAAGGGTTTAAAACCGTGATCATCGTCGGGTCGGCTGCTCATGGAGCTGTGCTTTATACAAGTAGTGAGGCTGCCTTCCGAGGGCTCAAGGTGATCGTCCCCGTGGACGGCATGTCGTCGGAAAGCACCTACTTCGAGCAGTATACAGCATGGCAGCTCGCGAATGGCCCCGGGGTCGGCTCAGAGGTCACCCTGACCCGGTTCGACATGATCCAGTTCCCATAACCGCCCTTCTGTTGCCGATCCGGAACCTTTGACGAGAGAAGACACGTCCCAACTTGTCCGCCGCCTGCGCCGCGGACCAAGCGACACAGGCGGCAGACGGGTGCTTGCCGGAGATCTGGAAGCGGTTACTGCAAAGGAGTAGGTACGTGAGCGGACTCCTAAAAATGGAAGAATTTATCCAACCTGTCGCATTTGTCATCGGGGGGTTGATCCTCGGCATCATCTTTGAGAAATGGATCCTGACAAAACTAAGGAAAGTTACCGCCGGGACGAAATGGGAAGGAAATGAAATCCTCGTTAACTCGCTGCGGGGCATCACAACCCTATGGTTCCTCATCGCCGGAGTTTATGCCGGGTTCACAGACTTTCCGATCAAGCCCCACATGTTGGAACTCATTCATAAAATTCTGGCCATTGCTTTGATTTCCTCGGGAACGATCGTGGCGGCACGAATCGCAGTGGGCTTCGTAAATGTTTACGGCCGCAGAGCGGAGGGAGTTTTGCCCTCCACGTCCTTGTTCGCAAACCTGACGAAAGTTTTTATCTACAGCGTCGGTGCCCTCATCATTCTTCAGGCCCTGGGCATTTCCATCACTCCCATACTGACCGCCTTGGGGGTTGGGGGGCTTGCCGTGGCTCTGGCCCTGCAGGATACCCTCTCCAATTTGTTTGCCGGACTGCACATCCTCCTGTCCAAGCAAGTGGGTCCCGGAGACTACGTAAAGCTCGCATCAGGCGAAGAAGGCTATGTGACGGATATCGCCTGGCGGAACACCACCATCCGGGCGCTGCCGAACAACATGATCATTGTTCCCAACTCCAAACTGGCCTCCACCATCGTCACCAACTATTATCAACCCGAGAAGGAAATGGCGGTGCTCGTCCAGGTGGGCGTCAGCTACGACAGCGATCTGGAGAAAGTCGAACGGCTGACCATTGAAGTGGCCAGGGAAATCATGAAGGAAGTGCCGGGGGGGGTTCCCGGCTTCGAACCGTTCATCCGCTACCACACCTACAGCGATTTCAGCATCAACTTTTCAGTGATTTTACGCGGCAAGGAATTCACCGACCAGTTCCTCATCAAGCACGAATTCATCAAGAGATTGCTCAAGCGTTACCGGGAAGAAGGGATCAATATCCCCTTCCCGACCCGAACGGTGTATCTAAAGGAAGGTAAGCCGCCCCCTCCCGAGTCGGGTAACCATGACTTTCCTGCAGGTTGACACATAAGGAAGATTTTTAGCGCCTCCTGTGCGCCGGTCATGCCGAATCTCTATGGCGGGAAAAGGACTCTATCGGAGTGAGAATCCTGGTTGTTGAAGACGATACCAAGATCGCCTCGTTCATTCTCAAGGGACTCAGGGAGGCCGGCTTCGCCGTGGATCATGCGAGCGACGGGGATGAGGGCCTTTTCTTGGCCCTTTCGGAACCGTATGACGTAGCGGTCATCGATATCATGCTACCGGGACTCGACGGCCTGAGCCTTATCGAGGAGCTCCGGCGCCGCCAGGTAAATACTCCGGTCCTCATCCTGAGTGCCAAGCGCTCGGTCGATGATCGGGTAAAGGGCCTTCAAACGGGTGGTGATGATTACCTGACCAAGCCGTTTGCCTTTGCCGAGCTTCTGGCGCGCATACAGGCGCTCTTGCGCCGGACGAGCGGAGCCGCGCAGTCGACCCAGCTCGTAGTGGGAGACCTTACCCTGAATCTCCTCACCCGGGAGCTTTCCCGGGCCGGGGAGAGGATCGAACTGCAGCCCCGCGAGTTTGCCCTGATGGAGTACTTAATGCGGAACGCCGGAAAGATTATCTCCAAGACCATGGTGCTGGAGCACATCTGGGACTATGGGTTCGACCCTCAGACGAACGTCGTGGACGTCCTGGTATGCCGGTTGCGAAACAGGGTGGATAGGCCATATCAGAACAAGATGATTCACACGATTCGCGGGGTCGGCTATGTCTTGAAAGCGTCTTGAAGCCATGCGGAAGACGATCGGAGTGCGCCTGACCGCCTGGTATATGGGGCTTTTTATCGTCAGCTCCATCGCGACATTTGGAGTTACCTATTTCCTCCTGGCTTCCTTCCTGCAGCAAAGAGATCAAGAAAGTATCCTCTCAACCCTTCAACAACTGGCCTCGGAATATAGGGCATCGGGACTGGAAGGCCTGAAGGAAGAGGTTTCTCTCGAAGGCCGGATTCAGAACGGTAAGCCGTTCTTCATCCGGGTAGCCGATTCTCGCAACAAGACTCTCTTTGTGAAGATTCCGAATCAATGGAGTGACTTCGAAATCTCGAAGCTAGATGATCCGCCGGTTAACCATACTCGCCAATGGATAAGAATTCCCTCCAAGAATGATAAAGCGGTTCTGGAGATCGCCACTATGATGCAGCCAGGTGGAGCGATCTTGCAGGTTGGCAGGAGCACTGAGGAGCGGGATGGCCTCCTGGAGCGGTTTCGCTGGTTCCGGGTGACCGTCATGATCGTTGTGGTGTTCATCGGCATGATCGTGGGCATGTTTCTGGCAAAACGAACCTTGCGTCCGATACATCACCTGATCGAGGCGGTGCGGGCCACCGAAGCCGGAGCCATGGACTCTAGAGTGCCGACGCGGCAGACCGGTGATGAGCTGGATGAGCTGAGTATGCTATTCAACAATATGCTGGGGAAGATCGCCATGCTGGTCCAGGGCATGCGGGATGCCTTGGACAATGTGGCTCACGATTTGCGCACTCCGGTGGCAAGGATGCGGGGGATCGCTGAAGTCGCGTTGCGTTCGGAGCCGCATCCCGAGATTTATCGGGAGGCGCTGGCGGACTGTCTGGAGGAGTCGGAAGGTTTGCTTACCATGTTGAACACCCTCATGGACATTTCCGAGGCGGAGACCGGGGCAATGAAACTGAATCTGGAAACCGTGAACCTCTACGCATTGCTGGAAGACGCGGTCGATCTATACCGCCATGTCGCCGAGGAAAAGGAGATTACCCTCTCATTAACCGTTTCGAAGGAGCTGGAGGTGACAGCCGACCGGAATCGGATGCGGCAAGTTCTGGCAAATCTACTCGATAATGCCATCAAGTTTACCCCCCCGGAGGGAAAGATCAGCCTCATTGCCTATGCGGAGCAGGAACAGGTTGTGATTGTCGTCGAAGATACCGGAATCGGTATCCCCTCCATGGAACTCCCCAAGATTTGGGATCGCCTGTACCGAGGTAATCAGGGCCGTTCGCAGAGAGGTCTCGGACTGGGCCTCAGCTTGGTCAAGGCTGTAGTCCAGGCCCATGGCGGTTCGGTCGACGTTTCCAATAACTCGGGAATCGGGTCCCGCTTCACCCTTCTCCTCCCCGCCTCTGCCCACATCCGGTAATCTCTCTCCCCCGGCTCGCCCGAACCTTTCACAGATGTAATGCTCCTGAAACCCTCTGGTAATGTTCCAGGAATATATTGGAGCTAAATGCCGGAAACGGCAAAGGTCTCTCCGTGAGAAAGCTCGCACCTTCCCCGAGAAAAGGGTTTTCATCGGAACGAAACAGGGACGGGTATGAACGTCATAGAAACCCGTAAGTTGACGAAAGAGTTCAAAGGGCACACCGCTCAAGAACCTCGATCTTGAAGTTCAGGTAGGGGAGATTTACGGGTTTCTGGGACCCGATGGAGCGGGGAAGACCACGACGATCCGAATGCTCACGGGGATCTTGCCCCCTTCCAGCGGGGAGGCGAGCGTCGTCGGGCACGATATCCGGACCGACCCGGATAGGGTGCGGTCCGCCATTGGCTTGCTCCCCGAGTCCACCGGATACTATGGCTGGATGACGCCGACGGAGTATCTCGAATTCTTCGCGGACCTCTACGGAATGCGCCGCGCCGACTCCCGTAGCCGCGTCAATAGTCTGCTCGCGTGGGTTGGCCTCGCTGAGCGAACCTCCAGCCCCATCGCCACGTTCTCGCGAGGCATGCGAGCCCGCCTGGGAATCGCCCGTGCCCTGCTCCACCGGCCGCGCATCGTGTTTCTGGACGAGCCCACGTTGGGGCTGGATCCCTTGGGCCAACGCGATATTCTCGAGCTGATCCGGTACGTGAACCGTGACGAGGGGGCGACTATCTTTCTCTCCAGCCACGCCCTGGATCAGGTGGGGCAATTGTGCACGCGGGTGGGCATCTTGAACGAGGGTTGCCTCGTGGCCCAGGGGAGCGCTTCCGATCTATCGCGCCGGCTTGCGCTTTCTCCGGTGCTGCGGTTGACGGTGGCCGATGCGGTGCGGGCTCAGCAGGTGGCCGTAAAGCTAGGCCTGAAATAAGCGCCAAGGGAGCGGGAGCGCTCGTTGGCGGTTCACTGGCGACTCCTTGACGGTTCGTAAGCACTCATTGGAACGTGTTTCCCTCGCGAAAGGACTCTGATTGGATGTCAGAGGATGAGGTACTGAGGTTG